>JAFGTC010000244.1 GCA_016934335.1 Candidatus Omnitrophota bacterium
CCTCTCTTATTGACGACGCCCCTTTCTCCGGGCCGAATCATCGGAGGGAAATTAATTTCTACGCTCGGCGTGATGATTTTATTGATTGTATCCACATTTCCCCTGATCGGCATTTGCGTCGCCAGAGGCGGCGTGTCGCCCGGCGAGATGATCGGCGGCGCGTTTTATCTGCTGTTCGTCTGCTTGATCACAGCCTCCGCCTCCATTTATCACGCGCTGGAAGCCGCCACAACTCTTCGCGCCATTCTAACGACGCACATCACGCTGTTTTTGGCAATCATCGTGGGAGGAGCGACGCTCGCTTTTTCTCTGGGAATTATCTTTTCGATTTTGGCGGTCATGACTGAAATCGCCGCCCAAAAATGGCCCTATTTATCGATCACTCATTGGTTTGGATATATCTGGTTCTGGACGCTGGCCGGATCGGGAACCGGGTTGGCCGCCTGGTTCACTTACTGGCTGCTGCGATCGTCATTGAGCCGCCTCCGCTATAATGAGCCCCCTGTTCGCGATCGCTGGGAGATGGAGCGCATTCGCGGCTTTTATCTCAAGCAGCGAATCGATCAAGACGGCGAACCGAATGCGCCGAGTTATTGGGAATTTCACGACAATGCCAACCCATTCTACACCCGGGAGCGATTGTCTTACGCGGTTATGTCGTCCCTGTCGTCGATATCCTCCTGGTATGTGATCATCCTGTTCTGCCATGTTCTCTTTTTGATGACGCCTATATCGGAAGGCCGGTGGGCGGCCGTCTTCACGCTGCTGGCCGTTGGTCAAATGGCGCCAGCCTACGCCGGCGGCTTATTCGCGCGAGAAAAAGAACAAAACACGTGGGATTCATTATTGACGACCGTCTGCCAAGCCCGCACATTGCTGCACGGCAAGCTTTTTGGCGCGTTATCTCAATGCCTTCCCCGCGCAGGAATCTTATTCAGCCTGCCTTTCGCCGTCGCTTTCATGCTGTTTTTGATGCTTCATTGGCTCACGCCCAACATCGGACATTTTTTCAAAATCCATCATTTGTTATGTTACGCCGCTGTTTTATCCATTCAAATGATTTTCATCCTGACAACCACAGCGTATTTCTCGCTGCTTTTTTCCCGGATTGGGCGCGCGATTACGGCCGGATACGCTTTGAGTTTCGCCTGCTTCACGCTTCCCTTTCTGCTCGGCTTCATGGTCGATCGCCTGCAGCTGCCTTTCAGCAGCGCGCTCGTTTATTCATTAAGCCCGATCTACTTGATCTACTCGACTCCCGCCAGTCAGGGATTCACGAATCCGACCGCCTCCTTCATGCTGCACTTTGGAAGGCATATTGTTTTCTACGCAATTCTATCGATTTCTTCCTACATCCTTTCACTCCGAAGCCTTCAGAGAATGCGATAAGGCCGGGCGTCCACCAGGAAGATAAGCGCATAAAAAAGGGAAGGCTGTATTGGAGACTCGGTTTGATCGATTATAATGAAGCCACCATTTTTCGCGTTATATGAAGGACAGAATCATGGCAGAACCATTCAACGCCGACGCTTACGGACCCGCGGCGGCTAAACTGCTGCGCGATTACCGCCTTTTCGATTTGGGTCCGGGAACGCCGGTGGAAGCCATGCGCGCCACATTGAGAGCCGTCACTCCCGGCGATCTCTTTCAGGGAAAGACCATCTATGATGAATACATGGCTTACGCCTGCATGTCGGGGCTTTGGCTGTATTTCGATTTTCTGCCCGAATCACACCGCATCAGTCAATCCATCCCATCCACCACCGGCAGTTTATGGCACGGCATCATGCACCGGCGCGAACCGGATTACCCTAACGCAAAATATTGGCTCCAAAAATTCTCTTCGCATCCCATCTACGAACCGCTGCAGGATTACGCCGTCCAACTGGCGAAAAGAAGCGAGGGCGCGCCCGAGATTTTCGTAGATCCTTCCGATTCCTGGGATCCCTTTGCCTTCGTCGATCTCTGCGAGCAGTACAGCGGTCAATCTTCGGACGCGGAGGCCTTCTGCCAGCAAATCCAGCGCCGCGAATGGGAACTGCTTTTCGATTATTGCTACAAACGCGCAATTCGCAGGTAAATTTGATAATGGATCGGGGGGAAGATGCGAGAGGCCTGCGCCTTTACGCCGCAGACCATGCAATAGAATCCAACCTGCACTTATCCGGAATTTAATTTGATGCTCTAGTCATGGAAGAACACAGGCTGGGCATTGGCGTTGCGCTTGCCAAATCCGAAAAATTGAAGGCCCAGCGAAATGCGATAATCGTCGCCGAGCGTTGGATGCTCTCGATGACTGATTTGGAAGACGCCGTAAAAATCGTATAGATTGCGCACAAATCCGATGTTATTGCGCCGGAACACATTTTCATCGACGTCAAACCAGTTGGTGAAATAGACTTGATATTTGTTGGACAGTTTCCAATTCAACTCCAACCTGACATCCTTCTGTTCGTCATCGTCCAATCTGGGATCGATATACGTTAAATAGCCGACCGTCAGGCGGACGGGATCGATGGGATGGAGAGTCGAATAGGTGTAACTGGACCGAATCTCGTTATCGTCGATGTCGTAACGCAAAGAATTTCCAAACGTCAGCCAATCGAAAGGAAAGATGCTGAAATCTTCCACCAGATCGGAAAATCGGTAATCGTCGTGATCGGCTTCATCGTCAAAATATTCAAAATTGTCATATACAAGATTTTCATCGGGGAGGTAGTCATACTCGAAGCCGGTCGACAGGCGCATGAAATCGCTGGTAAAGCCTTCCGCCGTCTTTCCCTGGATTCGAGTTCGCATCAAGGCGGAGACTCGATGCATTTTGAACCGATATTCGTCGACCGGATCGATGTAAGGAAAGCGAACATCATCCGCCCCTTCGGTGATTTCCTCCAGATCGACGTCAGGATGATAATAAGCATACTGCAAGATCGGCTCGACTACTGTCCGCATGCGCGCGTAGCGATCCAGAAAGGGCTCGAATTCGTACGTCCTGCGCGTGGAGAGATCCACGCCGCCCTGCAGCATCAACCGGGTTTCATCATCGAACTCGTTGGGAAGCCCCGAATCGCCGACTTCTCGCACCGGATCCGTGTAAACCGTTCCCCGATATCCGATCCAAGGCTCCAAGGTGACTCGGCTGGGAAGATGGACGGGATACGAAACGCGCGCGTTCGCATCGAAGCGATCGACTTCGTCATAATAATTCGTTCGATCGAAGAGCGTATACTTATCCAAGGGAAACGTCATGCCTTCTTCCCGGCGATAGCGACCGTAATCCAGTTGGAGATCCCCGTAAAAATTCGATCCGAATAAGGAAGCGGGATATTGTTCGAAATGAACCTGGGGCTTGCGCTCGACAAAAGGAAGCCCGCTGTAATAAAAGGAGTCCAATCGAGTCGCCAGCGTCGCGCGCAGGCTTTGATCGTCCCACCATTTGCTCAGGTTGATATGGGAGACCGCATCTTGATCCAGATCGTTCAGATCGATGCCGTGTTCTTCGTCCGCGCCCCGATAATCCCACCGGTATTCTGAATCCGACATTTTATGGCCCTTGGCCGATAGGCGCATATCGTAGGGCAAATCCTGTTCGTACTCCAAGGCGATGTTATAGCGATCGTCTCCGTCAAAAATATAATCGTTGTCGGGAGCCTGCTGATCGATATGATAGCCATACACCATTCCCTTCGGTCCGTACCGGCCGGGGACGTCCATCTCGACCTTCATTCCTTTGCCGATGCCCGCATCGGAATAGTAGTCGCCATAGACATTAAGGGCCCAGACGTCGTTGGGCTTCCACATAACGCGGTTCATCCACGACATTCCCAAATCGGAATTATAATCGGCGTTGACAAAATAGACGACTTTATGCTTAGCCAGGGATCGCGTGAAATAGGGGGCGTAGAACAACGGCCATTTTTGAGCGACCAGCAGCATATTGTACGCGGAAGCGCGCACATCCGGAGAAAAGACCAAGCGGTCGTATTGAATATGATAAAACGGAACAGGCAGATCGTTGCCCGTGACAGTTCCGTCATAGAGCGTATATTCGCGAACCGGCGCCGTGGCGTCTTCGGGCCTTTTGGCCGCCCTGTGGCCGATTTCCAGCCGCTCGCCGCCGAAGTAGATGTTTTCCAGCAGTTCGGACGATTTCAGGCCGCGCAGTTCGCCTTCTTCTTTCTCCACATCGAAATCGAGCCAATCGCCGCGCATGATGCTTCCGCGATCCCAAAGACGAACTTCGCCGGTAGCGTGAAGTATTTTCGCAGTTTGATCATATTGAATCACATGCGCCGTGATGGTTTGGGATTCGAGGACGACCGTGGGATCGCCCTGGGAATCGGCTTTGACCTGAAAAGTCTTCTTTTCGAAATCATAGGAGATGTCGCCTCCTATAATTTCGATGATCCGCTCCGAATCAATCGGACCGGTCGAGTCCTGCGAGAAGGCGCCGATGGCGAAAACTGTTAGAAATAAAACAAAATATCTCAATGTACGCATGATTTTTATTGAGTATTGTGGCATAGACTTGCGGCCGCGTCTATGTTCGGATTCCCTTCATCTCAAACAAAATATCATTCCCTCCGATCCGACAGAGCGGCCGAGACAAACTTGGGAATTCTCCGCACGGCGGATCGCCCTTCCTTCTCGCTGACCGCCGCCATTTGCGTAATGCCTTCGGCGATGTGCAGCGGATCTCCTTCTTCGTCCCAACGATTGGAGCAGATGATGTCATAAGCGAACGTGACAAAACAGTGCGCCAGTTCGGCGATGCCAGTGCGAATCATCAGATTATCGCCCAATTTAGCTGAATGATGGTAGTCCACCTCCGCGCGGCGGCAGACAAAAAGACAATTTTGATCCGCCAATTCCAAGAGCGACAGCCCGCAATCTTCCATGAAGAGAGTGCGCGTCTGTTCAAACATGCGAAGATATTGCGCATAATACACTACGCCGCCCGCATCGGTATCGGCATAATAAATGCGATACGGGTAGGATCGAATTGGGAAAGCATCGGAAATGCGCTTATTCATGAAAATACCTCGAACGATTTGGCTTCTCCTCCTGGCCGGGCTGTTGATTCGGCTGCCCTTCCTGCCTATGATCGGCTTTGAACAGGATTTTTTATTCCTGACATCGTGGGCCGAATATCTGGCAAAATCCAGTCCTGTCACGATCTATGCCGATTACGAGCAGTTGAGCGTTCAATTCGTCAATTATCCGCCGGTCTACCTCTATATTCTGACCGGCTTGGCGCGGGGCTACCGCGCTTTCTCGGCGGAGCCTTTCTATCATACCGCCTTCTTGACTTTGGTTAAAAGCGCAACAATCGCCTTTGAACTGCTGACCGCCTTCGCGCTCTATTTCTGGTGCGCGCGGCGTTGGAATTGCAAAACCGGCGCGTGGGCGTTCGGATTGTATTTTCTGAATCCCGCCATTCTGTACGTCAGCGCCTATTACGGCCAATTAGACGCCATTTTTTCCGCTTTTTTGCTGCTGTGCCTCATTGCATTGAGCGAGAAGCGCTTTTTCTGGAGCGGCTGCAGCCTGGCGGCCGCCCTGTTGATCAAGATACAAACGCTTCCCTTTATTCCGCTTTTTTTTGGGCTGCTGCTTTTACGGCGGCAAATCCGGCCATTCATCTGGATGGCGATGGGCTTTCTCACTACCGGCGCGATCCTTTTAGCGCCTTATCTAATCACCGGGCAGATGGAGGCTTTGATCACCGAATGCATTCTTCGAAGTTTCGAATGGGGGAAATTCGTTTCTGTGGGCGCTTTCAACCTCTGGTATCTGCACGCCGATCCCACGACGTTCGACGAGCGCATCTGGGGAATTTTCTTTGACAATGACGGCATCCTCCAGACCAATGCGCTTATCCGTTTACTCACATATAAAAATCTTGGCGTCGCGTTGTTCGGCGGCGCGTTTCTGCTGACGCTGTACGGCTTCTGGAAGCGCCGCGAGGAGAATTCTCCATGGATCGCCGCCGCGCACATCGCCCTGGCCTTTTTCATGCTGCCCACTAAAGTGCATGAACGCTATCTGTTCCCCTATTTTGTTTTCGCCGCGCCCTTGGCGGCGCAAAGCAAGATCCGCCGATTTTTCTTCGGGGCATTCAGCGTCACTTATTTGATCAATCTCATAGTGATCTGCCCTTTGATCGGCGAATCGATCGACGTCAGCCGGATCGATTCGAGTTGGGGAGTCGCCGCATCGTTTTTCAATCTTATTCTCTATGCAACGTTTCTTGCCTATGAATATGCGCTCCCTCATTTTCCCAAGCAGCCGTTTCGCATGATGGTAAAATCAGTCGGCGCCGCCCTCTTGTGCGCCATCGCTATTTTATTCTGGCGAATCCATGCCCGGCAAATCGATCCAAACGTACTCTATCTCAGCCAATTGACGCCCGTATCCGTCGAGCAGGATTGGCCGCCCATTCCGCCGGAGGTGCGCGGCCGCCCGCAAACCGGCTACGGCCAATTGAAAGCCGATCTCTCATCGGACGGGCGTCAAATTCAAATCGGACGCACCGTCTTCCGATACGGCCTCGGAGCGCACGCCATTTCCCGCGTCGAATACGACGTCCCCGGCCATTATCAAATATTCGAATGCTATGTCGGGATGGATGCGGAAGCCTTGGATAAATATCGGGAAACGCCGGACGTCGCCACGGCGACCTTCACCGTCTGGGTGAACGGCGTCCACATGCTTTTAACTCCCTTGATGCTTCCCACGACGCCGCCCCGTAAAATCTCCATCCCTCTTACCGAAAATCCCAATGGCGCCAACCGCATCACGCTGGTGGTCGACGGGACGGCGGACGGCATCGATTCGGATCACGCCGATTGGGCGATGGCCCGGGTTGTGCGCATAACGCCGCTCGCTCCCTGACCATTGATCGCTGAGATCAAATTGATAGTTTGGATTCAAGAGTTCATCAAAACACAGACATGAAAAGACGCCCGGCGAATCGGGTGGATCGCCGGGCGTCTTTGGCTTCAAAAGGACGAAGCGTCAATTCGATTTTTTATCTTCAAGAGCGATTTTCAGCACCTCATCCATATTTTTAACAAAAAAGATTTCCAATCGATCGACGACATGCTTGGGAATGTCGGGGATGTCTTTTCGGTTGTCATCCGGGAGAATGACGCGGAAAATGTCCGTCCGATGCGCCGCCAGCACTTTTTCTTTGATCCCTCCGACGGGCAGAACGCGCCCCCGAAGCGTTATCTCGCCGGTCATGGCCAGATTGCCGGTCACCGGCTTGCCGGTCAAGGCGGAGATCAAAGCAGAGGCGAGGGTAATGCCCGCTGATGGACCGTCCTTGGGAATCGCTCCCTCCGGTACGTGAATGTGAATATCGAAGCGCTTATAGAAATCGCGCGCCAATCCTAAATGTTTGCTGCGCGAACGGGCGTAACTGAGCGCCGCTTTGGCCGATTCCTGCATGACTTCGCCCAATTTTCCCGTCAGAATCAACTGCCCGCCGCCCTCCATAATGGTCACTTCGGTGGCCAGTACTTCGCCGCCGGCGCCGGTCACGGCCAATCCCGTCGCGCATCCGATGCCATTCTCACGGCCGATTTCCGGCTCGCGAAATTTGGGGACGCCCAATAAGTCGTTCACCATTTTAGGAGTGACTTTCACGCCTTTCTCTAATTCCTTGACGGACGCCTTTCTCGCCAATTTTCGGCAGACGGAAGCCAATTCCCGCTCCAGGTTGCGAACGCCCGCTTCCCGGGTATAGTCGCGGATAATCTGCAAAACGGCCTGGGGGGATATACGGGGATCGAAGCGCGTTAAGCCATGTTCTTTAATCTGCTTGGGCGCCAAAAAATCCTGGGCGATGTGCGCCTTATCTTCTTCGGTGTAGCTGGGAATCTCGATAATCTCCATTCTGTCATGCAAAGCAGGGGGAATGGGATGCGAAACATTCGCGGTGGCGATAAACATCACATCGGATAGATCGAATTCGACCTCTAAGTAATGATCGCTGAAGGTATAATTCTGCTCTGTATCGAGCACTTCCAACAAGGCGGAAGAAGGATCGCCGCGAAAATCCATGCTCATTTTGTCGATTTCGTCTAGGAGAAACACCGGATTGCGCGATTTGGCTTTTTTCAGCGATTGAATGATCCGCCCGGGCATCGATCCGATGTAGGTTCTTCGATGCCCGCGAATTTCGGCTTCGTCGCGGACGCCGCCCAGCGAAAGGCGGATGAACTTCCTTCCCAGGGAGCGGGCGATCGAACGCCCCAGCGAAGTCTTGCCCACGCCCGGCGGTCCAACCAGGCAGAGGATGGGCCCCTTGAGATTCTTTTTTAGTTTTCGCACGGATAGAAATTCCAGAATCCGCTCTTTGGGCTTCTCCAGACCATAATGATCTTCATTCAGGATTTTTTCCGCTTTTTTGATATCCAATTGATCCCGAGTTGATTTAGACCAGGGGAGATCGCAAAGCCAATCGAGATAATTTCGAACCACCGTCGATTCCGGCGAGAGCGGGGGCATAGAGACCAGACGCTCCAATTCCTCCACGGCCTTCTCTTCCGCTTCGCGGCTCATTTTGGCTTTTTTGATGCGTGTTTTGTATTTCGTCCAATCCTCGCCGCCTTCCCCGTCTTTTCCCAATTCGCGCTGGATGGCCTTGATCTGTTCATGCAGATAATATTCTTTCTGCGACTGCTCCATCTGCTTGCGCACTTCGTTCTTGATATTCTGCTCCAGTTCCAAAATTTCCAATTCGCTTTGCAGAATTTCGGAGAGGTATTTCAGGCGCGTCACGGGATTTGAACAGCTCAGAAGGCGCTGTTTATCGCTGACTTTCACGGTTAAATGAGCGGCGATGTTATCCGCCATTCGGCCGGCGTCATCCAAATTGGTGATTGAGAGAAGGGTTTCCTGCGGGATTTTTCGATTCAGGCGGACATACGATTCGAATTGACTGCTCACATGACGGAGAAGCGCTTCGGTTTTCGGTCCTTTTTCCGATCGCTCTCCAAATGTTTTGATTTCGATGGCCAAAAACGGATCTGTCGATAAGATCGAATTGATCCGAACCCGGCGCACTCCTTCCACCAGCACTTTGATCGAGCCGTCCGGCAGTTTGAGCAATTGAAGAAGATTGATCAACGTCCCTATGGAATATAAATCCTGAGGAGACGGTTCATCCACTTCCATTCGCTTTTGCGCAGTCAGTACCAGCCGTTTTTCTCCCTGCATCGCCGCTTCCAAGGCCGCAATGGATTTGGGCCGACCCACAAAAAGAGGTAGAATCATCCCCGGGAAGACCACCACGTCCCGCAATGGCAACAAAGGGTATTCTTTTCCGACGGCAGGCTGAGACGTTTCCTCGGTCAGAGATTCGCTGGTTTGGATCTCCTCTTCGAATGGAATCGGATAGGAATCGTTTTCCAGGTTTTCACTAGTTTTTTTGCAGTCTTTTTTTAACATAATAGGCCATTTCGATAGATCAAAAATCAAATAAGCGATGCATCTTTATTTTTATTTTATCATGGGAAATTTCATTTATGAATCAATCTCCCCTCCCAACCGATCGGAACGGCGCAGAGTCCTCGCCGTTATTATAGAGAGGATTCAAAAGCATCATAATAGCGCTATTTTTATAACACGGCAGGACATAGACGACTAAGCCTTCGAAAAGGCCTGCCAGTCCGAAACAAAGAGCCATTTCTTCAATTCACGGGGGAAAGGCCCGGCATTTGCGCCTCATACAATACGCCCATGCGGCGGAACCGGTTATAGCGATCTTCGACAATCGCTTGGCCGTCCAGGGCTTCCAATTCTGATAAATGGCGAAGAATCGCTTCCTTGACTTTGACGGCCGTCGCTTCCGGATTGCGATGCGCGCCTCCCAGCGGTTCGGAAATAATCTCATCCACTAGATCGAGATTTTTCAGGTCCTGCGCCACAATGCGCATGGTTCCCGCCACGCTGGAAGCCATGGTGCGATCCCGAAGTATAATGGCGGCGCACGCTTCAGGCGTACAGACGGCGTAATATCCATTCTCCAGCATCAACACCCGGTTCCCGACGCCGATCGCCAAGGCGCCGCCGCTGCCCCCCTCGCCAATGACGACGCAGATGATGGGGACGTTCAATTGCGACATAATTTCCAGATTCTCTGCGATCACGAGATGCTGCCCGCGCTCCTCGGCGCCGATGCCGGGAAAGGCGCCTGGCGAATCGATTAAAGTGACGATCGGCATGCGCATACGCGCGGCGGTCTCCATAATCCGCCGCGCTTTTCGGAATCCCTCGGGATTGGGCATGCCGAAGTTGCGGCGAATATTCTCTTCGGTATCGCGCCCCTTCTGATGACCGACAATCGCGACGGAGCGGCCGCCGATCGAACAAAATCCAGCGACAATGGCTTCATCGTCGCGATAGGCGCGATCTCCATGTAATTCCATGAAATCGTCCGCAATCATACGGATGTAATCCAGACAATAGGGCCGATCCGGATGTCGAGCCAGTTGGACCTGCTGCCATGGAGTCAGATGAGAGTAGATTTCTTCCAATAAATTATTAAGTTTATCTTTTAATGGCTTGATTTCACTGGATAAATCAATATCCCGGGAAGAGGCGTACACTTCGAGTTGTTCAATCTTGGATTCGATCTCACGAAGCGGTTTTTCGAATTCCAGATAACGCATTGAATTCATTTTCCTTTATGTGTGATTATTTGCATCAATGCCGTATAAATTCGCGGTTGAACGGACGGTTTATTCAATAGCCGATCCCTCCGGGTCATGAAATGAGGGGGGCGCATAAACCATCTCGCAAGATTTGCGCCGGGTTTGATTAAATGACGCTTGGGTTATTTTACTTGATTCACGCGAAGGGACAATGTTTCCGCTCTTTCAAGGCTTCGAAATGCCTTCTGCCTGGCGGAATAGGAAAATCGCCTCCGTTAACAAGTAATAAGAAGAGGCCTTATTCGTCTTCCTGCGCAGAATCTTCGATGGGATTGGATTGAGAAGATTGGAGGACTTCGGCAATGATCGTTTTAGCCCGGTCGACATCCTCTTCCAACACCTGGATTTGTGATCCGCTGTTCAATTCCGTCGATTGCAGATAATCTAATATTTCATGATTGTGGATCGCGCAATCAATGCCCGCGTCTTGGAGGGCGGATTGGATCAGCGATTCTTCCACTTGATCTTCCGTTATATAAACCACCACTAAATTCTCATCGTTTTTATCCATCTTAGCGCCTCCATTCAGCGGATACAGATATTTTACCATGAATCGCAAGTTTTTTTGAATAGAATATTCGAATTCCGCATCTCTATACACTCCATCAAACGAAAGAAAAACAGGTATACTCCTGACATCGACCGACTTTGGAATTTCAGGAGGGAAACATGCCGGCGATTCGCGCGTTATTCATGGATCTGGATAATACGCTTACGAACGATTCAGAGAGCCTGCGGCTGTCGTTGACCGCCATCCTGCCTCGCCTCTCGCAATTGCGCCCCGATTTGACCGACGAAGAGATTTACCAGACATTCCGAAAAGTGAACAATCGGCATTGGGAGAATTACGACGAATCGCCCATCGCCGCCATGACGCGATCCGTAGATGTGCGAACCTTGATCGCGCAGGAAACCTTGGAGGCGCTGGGGCGCCCCAATCCAAAGCTGGCCCGAGAACTTGCCATCACGTTTCAGGCTTCCCGGAGAAATACCTACATCTGTTATGACGATTCGATTCCGGTTTTGCAAAAACTGCACGGCCGAATTCCTTTGATTCTCATCACGAACGGCAATTCGGAAATGCAGCGGGAAAAGATTGCTCGCTGCCAATTGGCGCCCTACCTGGACGCCGTCTTCATTGCCCAGGAAGTCGGCGCATCCAAGCCGTCGCCCGCCATTTTTCAAAAGGCGCTGGATTCGGCTGAAAAAGAACCGCAGGAAACCCTGATGGTTGGAGACAATCCCGACAAAGACATCCAGGGGGCGCAAAATCTCGGCATCCGGACCGCCTGGATGCGCCGCGGCGACCGGAGCGCCGATTCCTCCCAAGTGAAGCCCGATTTTATCATTCGCACCTTGACTGAAATCCTGGAGATTATCGAACATCATGCATAGCGACGCCCAAGTCCAAGCCCAAGTCCAATCCCAAGCCCAAGTCCAAGCCAAGCGATCTTGGTACATCGGCTTGATCTGTGTGCTTGGCGCACAAATTCTGTTTGGCACCACATTCGCCGTCAACAAATTTGTCATCAGCCAAGATGTGGATCCCGTCCTGATGGGGTTCAACCGAGCCTGGATCGCCATTGTGTGCCTGTTTCCGTTTTATCGGCGGAATCGAGGAACGACGCGATGGACGCCGAAAGACTGGCGGTTGGTCTTTTTTGTCGGGGCGTTCGCAACCGCAGGCGCGATGATTCTTGAATACATGGGAACAGAGCACACGGCCGCCTCCAACGTCTCCTTGATTATATCCACCGAGTCGGTGCTGGCCATTCTTCTCGCCGTTCTGATTCTCAAAGAGAAATTGCGATTGTCCACGATCTTCGGCGGCGTGGGGGCGATGGTTGGAATGGCGCTGGTTTTGTGGGAGGACATTCAAACCTTTCAAGTTCACGGCGGAAGCGACTTGTTCGGCGACCTTTTAGTGACTGCATCCGTTTTTTTATGGTGCTTATACACGATCAACAGCAAGCGCATTCTGCAAAATTCCGAGCCCTTGATCGCTCATTTTTTTATTACGATTTTCAGTTGCTTCACGTTGGGGCTGGTTTCGTTCCTTCGCGGCTCTTGGCCGGCCGTCATGGAGATGAGCCTTTCCGCCTGGATAGGGACGCTCTACCTGGGCGGCGTCTGTTCGGGATTTGCGCATTGGCTCTATTTTCAAGCCTTGAAGCGGCTGCCCGCATCCTTGGTCTCGCTGACGTTGACTCTGCTGCCCGTTTTCGGCGTCACTTTTTCGATTCTTTTGCTGGGAGAGACGCTGTCGATCAACCAAGCCATCGGCGGCCTGGCCATTGCGGCCGGCGTGGGATACGCCGTCTGGCCTCAGGATCATGAGGTTCCCATCCCCGAAGAAGCGCCGCCCGGCGCGTAATTTACATCGCCGGCGGAGTCGGATCGATCCGCCGGAACGACAAAACGGGGCGCGGAAAATCCACGCCCCGTTCGCGTATCGATTGATAGAAAGAAAGGGAATTATGCGCCCGGCACCGGAATGGGAGCAGGGGGCATCGCTTTATCCCAGGACATCCCTTTGGGAACGATATCCAGATCCATGTTCAAGGCCTCGTCCCAGGAAAGTTTCTTGCCTGAATAGGCGGCCATGCGCCCGATGATGGCGGTGAAGACGCTTTCGGCGACCTGCATGGCTTCATTGAGATAGGGTCCCTCGCCGGCAATGCTGGCCTGCAGATCCGCATGCTCCTGGACATACGGATTTCGTCCGCCGGACGCCATATCGCAGCAATTGCTGACAAAGCCGTTGGGGCCTTTCTTCGTTCCGAAGATTAATTCGGACACTTCGTTGTAGGAATTGTTCCAATGACGGCTGAAGCTCATCACATGGACATCATTGGGATAAATGAAATCGCAGGAGAAATGATCCCAGATGTTGCCGTATTTTTCAATCTTGGGCTTCCAGGCGCGGCCGCCGGATGCGATAACCGCCACCGGATGCGATTGGAAGACCCAGTTCATAATGTCGAGATTGTGAACATGCTGTTCGACGATATTGTCGCCGCAAATCCAGCAGAAGTTGTACCAGTTGTAGAGTTGATATTCGAGGTCGCTCATGCCCGCTTTGCGATCCCGGGCGTGAGGCAGAGTGCCGTCCCAGTAAGCGCGCCCGCCGACGATATCGCCCAAGACGCCATCATGAATCTTCTTGATGGTTTCCACATAAGGCAGTTGGTGACGCCGCTGGGTGCCGGTCACGATATGCAGTTTCATCTCTTCCGATTTTTTGGCGGCCGCCATGAAACGGCGCGTGCCGTTGGGATCGACGGCGATCGGCTTTTCACAGAAGCAATTCTTCTTTGCCGCGACGACCGCTTCGAAATGCTCCGGTCGGAATCCCGGCGGAGTGGCGAGAATGACATAATCCATGTCCAACTGAAGAAGTTTCTTGTATCCATCAAGATCCCAAAAGATGTTTTCCGGCTCGACCTTGATGTTTTTCGCCAGGTTCTCATTTTTCTTGAATTGATCGACGGCGCCTTTGGCGCGATCCTCAAAAACATCGCAGACGGCGACAAGCTCGATTTGATCGTTCGCTTGAATGGCGTTCTGGACGGCGCCTGTTCCACGGCCGCCGCAGCCGATCACGCCGATTTTCATCGGACCGGCCGCTGCATGAGCGTTCTTGAGCAGACTGAATCCAGCCATCGCCGTGGCGCTTAACGCCGTCGTTTTCCCAAAATCTCTGCGTGTAAGTCCTTTTTTCATTTCCTCTTTCATCCTTCATACTCCTTTATGATTCAATTCGTAATGGGAATCGTACTCTCAGATTCCGCCGACTATGAATCCCTTCGTTGAATCGAAGAGCCAGAGGCGCGGCGCGTTCCGCCGAATTTCTCCACCAAGCGCGAAAAGAAGAGGCGTTTACGGCTTGAGCATGGAAAAACATCGCGCCTTCGCTGCTCTCCTCCCTCCGATATCTCGGATGGTTCACAGTATCATGCACCGGAGATATGATAAAGGTTTACAGGCCAAACATCCAGCCAAGTCTTATCTGGATTCCATAAAAACGCAGCGCCGCAAATCCCTTGACATCCAAACTACGCCCCCCATAGTATCATTAAATCCTTTCCGTAAAAATATCAGGGAGGGCATCGATGCCAGAAACGATCCGGAAGGATGGGAGTGATGAGCAGCATAGAGATTCGTAGAGCCGATCGCAGCGACTTTCCCGCCGTGACGAAATTATGGCTGGAGATGATGGAATATCATCTTTCTTTGGATCCGCGATTCGAATTATCCTTCGATTCAGAACAAGCCTACGCCGAATATCTCGACTCGATTTTCGATAATTACGACTACGCCGTTTTCGTGGCGCAGATTCACGGGGAAATTGTTGGATATACGATTGCCATGATATTGAGCAATCCAGCGGTTTTTTCGTTGTCGCGCTACGGATTCATCGCCGAAATGATGGTGACCAAAGAGCATCAGCGAAGCGGAGTCGGAAGCCATTTATGGAATTTTGTTCGCCGGTGGTTTCACCGCCGCGGAGTGAGCGTCATCCAACTGAACGTCTCTCCCAACAATGAACGCGGCTGCCAATTTTGGAAGCGTGTGGGCTGTTCGGAATTTTTGCATATATTGTGGCATACGATCCCCAAGGATCTTTAAACTAGAAAATCAAAACGAGACGATACGCTTCTTATGCCGATCTTATCCCAAACAACCAAAGCCCTGTGGGAAATCGCCCGCCCCCGACACTGGGTGAAAAACGGATTTGTTTTTGCTCCGCTGATCTTCGCCAAAGAATTTTCCAATCCCGTCGCAGTCGAACGCACGCTGCTGGCCTTCTTCTTTTTCTGCTTCTATTCCTCCTGCATCTACATGATCAATGACATTGCCGACATTGATCGAGACCGGCTGCACCCGAAAAAGCGAAATCGGCCTCTCCCCTCCGGACGCCTTTCTATTCGAACCGTCCAACTGGCATGCGCGGGGCTTTTTCTATTCACTACGGCCGGATCGCTGATGCTGTCTTGGAAATTTACGGCGATCGGTCTGATTTACGCGACCATCCATATCCTCTATTCCTTCGGAGGAAAATCGATTGTCGTGCTGGATGGGATGATGGTGGCTTCGGGCTTCGTGCTGCGCACGTACGCCGGCGCGCTGGTCATCGGCGTCAATTTTTCCGATTGGCTGTACATCTGCGCTCTGTTTGTCTCTCTGTTTTTGGCTTTCAGCAAGCGCCGCCACGAAATCATATTGCTCGGCGAGGAAGACGCCGGACATCATCGGCAGATTTTGCAGGAATATTCAACTCAGCTGCTCGATCAAATCATCAGCATTGTCACGGCCGCCACGCTGGTTACATACTCGCTTTACTGCATTGACTCGACGCCTCCCGCACAACGCCCGAGTCCGTCGCCCTCTCCAGCGGCGGGCGGACAACTATCCATCCCCGCTTTGACGCCTTCATCCGCGCCAGCCGCGGGCGATTCGAAGGCCTCGAAATACAACCCTTTAATGAAATACACAATCCCCTTTGTAATCTACGGCGTCTTTCGCTATCTCTATCTTGTCTACCGGCGGGAAGAGGGGGGAAATCCCACCGAACTGCTCTTATCCGACCATCCGTTGCTGATCAATGGACTACTTTGGCTCAGTGTTGTTTTTTGGGCTTTGTATTTTGGCGAATAAATGCTAAAAAGATTTCAAATTAGCTATTGACTTGCATGCGCTTGCGTGTAATGTACCGAGCTGAAAGTGGTTTTTAATTCTGGGAGCGGATCCTCCCTTAAGGAAAAAGGTGTATTGAGGTATACGATTATGGGAAAAAACTATCATAGGGGTGATAAAATGTTACGTGCAAAGAACAAAGCAATTGCCATCACAATGCTGGAATCAGGGAAACTAATGGTTTGGGTGCAGCACGCGAACGGGCGTTTAACTCCCTGCATCATCGCTATATTTAACGAAGAAGATCTTTACGCATCTTTCGGGAGCGATTCCATGTCGCTGAAGTGGGAGAGCGACGCTGGTTTTGAGGATGTTGAATCCGAAAAATTCGACGATGACGATGACGATTTCATCGACGAGGATTTGTTTGACGACGACGACGAGGACGATGACGATTTCGACGACGACTACGACGACCTCGACGATGACGACGACGATTTTGACGATGATTTCGACGACATGGACATCGACCAGGACGACGACGATTTTTAAAGATTTCGGCAGGCTCTTGTTTTAAGATGCATATTCGATGAGGCGCGCGCTCCGGCGATAGTCAGGAGCGCGGGCGGGGCGGAATATCTAGATGATTTAGGCAGATAGAGATTTCAGTTCTCCCAAATGTCGCAAAAGTTCTTCAGCGATCTTTATGCTGTAGTTCATACCGCGATCCTCCGGGTAGATCTGAACCATGGTGCAAAGAGACAGGCCCTCAATCGGGGTGTCGAACGAAGGTTTATTTTGGGAATAATGCAGGCCGACGAGCGGCTGCGCATAGTCGGCTTTGGAAAAAGTAAACTGCTTCACCCACTCCCGTTGAAATTTTGGAAACAAGCGCTCCAGGTGCGAGACGAACAGTTCTCGCACCTCGGAGGGGCGCATTTGATACAAGGGGTGCTCCGCATTTAAATAACGAGAAAGATAAACAGGAATCAGGTCGCCGTAATCGGGATCCGAAAACAGGTTGGTATGTTCAATCACCGCCACAAACGGCGATTGGGGATCGGTTATATTCAACCAATAGTAGGGGGAAAGAGACTTTTCCAAACCGAGCGCAACGGTGATGTTGGCTTGATAGGGAATCTTGGACGCGGCGGCTTTATAGTCGCCGGGCAGAGACGGCGTCATTTGCAAAAACGTGGGGACGCTGGGAGTGACCAAAACGCGGTCATATTCTTCTTCGACGCCCTGGCGGGTTCGAACAAGCAGGCCGGCGCCGGTTTTTCGAATCTCCGTCACGAGTTGGGAGAAGCGGAGAACACCGCCGCGCTCGGCGATTTGACGGCCCATCCGCCGATATAACTGCCCCCATCCGTCTTTCAGATACCCCAGACATTCGCCCGAGCCGCTCTTCGTGCGAGTGCCGCCGCGCAGTTTCACCTTTCCCCAAAACCAAACGGCGGAGACTTCGCGATAGCGATCGCCAAACTTGGAGCGCAGCAAAGGCTCCCAGAGAATGCGATAAGCGCTTTCGCCCATCTCGCGAATGATAAACTCTTCGGCGGTGACGTCTTCGAGATCTTCATACGATTCGCGGCGCTTCATTTTCAAAGCGGATAAGCCCACGCGAAAACGCGACGCAATCGAAAGGGGAGAAAAGCGCAGCAGATCGAAAGGCGTTGTAAAAGGATGCAGTTTGCCTGCATATTCAAATCCAACGGAAGAATCCAGCCAATGCAGTTTTTCCGTCAGGCCGACTCGATCCAGGAATGCCTGAACATGGAGGTCGCTGGTAAAAATATGATGGTAGAAGCGATCCAATTTGGTCTGACCAAATGGGATGTCGGACGCCAGTCCTCCTAATTCCCGCTCCCGCTCATAAAGATGAACTTCGCGGCCGTTGCGCGTCAAATGCCAGGCCAGCGTACAGCCGGCCGCTCCCCCTCCGATGATGGCGTATCGCATATTATTTCTCATCCAGCAGTAATTTGTATTCGATGCTGTCGACCAAAGCGTTCCACGAAGCTTCAATGATATTCTCGGAAACGCCCAACGTGATCCATTCGTGTTCGCCGTCGCTGGATTCGATCAGAACGCGGATCATAGCGGCCGTTCCCCGCCCCGAATCGATAATGCGAACTTTGAAGTCATTCAGGCGAACTTCGCTTAATCGAGGGTAGTGATTTTCCAGAGCCTTTCGCAGCGCCGTATCCAGCGCATTGACCGGCCCGTCGCCGTCTCCCGCCATGAAAAGAATTTCGTCGCCGACTTTAATGCGAACCGTCGCTTCCGACCACAGCCCGCCTTGATGCCGATCGATCAGCACGCGATAAGCGACTCGTTCAAAAAACGGCTTGTATTGGCCTAATTCTTTGCGAATTAAAAGTTCCAGCGACGCATCGGCCGCTTCGAAAAAGTATCCCACATTTTCCAACTGCTTGACTTTATCCAGAATCGCGCGAGCGACGGGCGTGGATTTATCCAGATGAATGCCCATGGCTTCGGCGCGATAGAAGATGTTGGATTGTCCGGAAAGTTCCGAGACCAGGACGCGCTGCTGATTGCCGACTTTGCGCGGATCGATGTGTTCATAGGTTCGAGCGTCGCGTTGAATGGCGCTCACATGAATGCCGCCTTTGTGCGCAAACGCGCTCGTTCCCACATAGGGCTGATTGCGTCGCAGAGGCACGTTGGCCAGTTCGCTGATATAGAAAGAAAGATTGTGCAAATCGCGGAGTTGCTCTTCCGAAACCACCTCGCATCCCATTTTGAGCATCAGATTCGGAATCACGATGGAAAGATCCGAATTCCCGCACCGCTCGCCAAATCCATTGAACGTGCCTTGGACGTGCGTCGCGCCGGCCCGAACCGCCGCCAGCGCATTGGCTTCGGCGCAGCCGGAATCATTGTGCGTGTGGATGCCAATAGCGCAGGAGGCCTTCGCTTTGGCGGCCTGCGTGATTTCGGAGATTTCATGAGGGAGACATCCGCCGTTGGTGTCGCAGAGAACGATCCGATCCGCCCCCGCGATCGAAGCGGCCTCCAGGGTTTGCAATGCGTAGTCTCGATTATTCTTAAACCCATCGAAGAAATGCTCGGCGTCGTAAATCACGAATCGGCCGTTCTCCTTCAAAAATCGAATCGAATCTTGAATCATGGCCAGATTTTCCGGCAGTTCAACGCGCAGCGCATTGATGACATGCATATCCCACGATTTTCCGAAAATCGTGACTACTTCAGTCTCCGAATCGAGCATGGCGCGCAGATTCGGATCGCTCTCCACGGGATTTTTGGCGTGACGAGTGCTTCCGAAAGCTGTGATCCGAGCATGTTTGAAGGGAATCTGCTTGGCGCGCTGGAAGAAGGCGATGTCTTTGGGATTGGAGCCGGGCCATCCCCCCTCGATAAAATCGACGCCAAAGTCGTCCAAACGCTGGGCGATGCGAATTTTATCTTCCACCGAAAGGTTCATGCCTTCACCCTGGGTGCCGTCACGCAACGTAGTATCGAAGATTTCTATTTTGACGCTCACGAAATTACAGCCTTTCTTTCCAATGTTATGGGAGTGAAATCTATCATTCAATGATCTGCGGCGGAAAAACAGAACGTAAATCCGGAATCGGTAGAAAACGAGGGTTCAGAATTGCAAAACGCCCGTCCGGTGTAAGGATCAAAAGAGAGCCCAATCCAGCACGTTCGCGTTTGCGTCTCGATAGACGGTTAATGCATTCGCGAGCCGCAAATCATGTCCATCCCCGCTGACAAGACGTAGAGAGTATGTACCGGGTTTAATACCAGCGGGCGCACTTCCCGTCAAGGTGAAGCAGTCTTCGCGCTGCAAATCGGAAATAGGTTCAAAATCCAAAAAGGCCCGATATCCGCTGGCGAATTCGAAGCCGCTTCCTTGGATGACGAGAGAAAAGGGGCCGGATTCCTCCGTCAAAGTGATCGTGTTCGGCGTCACCGAGACAAGTTCGGGAGGGGAGGCGGCTTCGCGCTCGCCCAGCCATTGAAGCGACCTTTGCAAAATTAGATTCCCCGCATTGGCGTCCAGCGTCTCCAGAGGGAAAGCCAGAAATACCGCCCGATACGTACAAGCGTCGATGGTGACGCCGACGTTCCGCGACCGGCTTCCATCCGCGATAAAGGCTCTTTCGGTTCGCGAGAAATCGATCGGCGACAAATAATCCGGCCAATTTTCAAATCCGTCCGGAAACGTCATCACAAATGGGCCCAGCCCATCCGAGACGGGATGATTCGACAATCCCTGGATCGTTCTCGCCCCGTTCTCCCGGTCGCGAGTCGATACAGACAAAACTTCACGCGTAAAAACGGATGTCTCTTTGTCATCCGAATAATCCTGGGCGGATAAAAACAGCGATCCCCCTTCCGTCAGATATTTCATGAGATCCGATTCAAACAAATGCCTTGGGTTATACATCCGCCTATACGCCGGGGAGTTGGGATCTTCAACGGAATTCAACGTGTGATCCGACATGAACCACAGCACGGTATTAAATTCCGACAAATAATCCAAAGTGGGATATCCGGCGCTGTTTACATCCCACCAGGAATACGAAGCGCTGATTTCTTCCAAACGATCCATGTAGTAATCTTCGTAAAACTGGCCGTTGTCATCATCCACCAGGAGAACCTCACCAAAAGCGCCTTGCACAAAGTGAATTCGAAGCCAGTAGGGAATGCGATGGGATTGATTCTCCGAAGAATTCGTCAATACGAGATCCCCCTCGTAATCGCCGTTGGAGAGATCGGAGATCGAAGGAAAAATAACCTCGATTTCCTTCTTCTCCCCCGACGCTAAATCGAACTGACCTTCGGATATCAGAATGCCGTGAGAATTTTCCGCATCCGCTGGCTGCAGCGTATACGAGTCGATGTGATCGGAAGCGTTGACCACCGTGATCCAGCGCGGCGCCGGCGGCTTCCCGACAACCATGTGAACGCCGAAATTGATCATGGCGGGAACGGCAATAACATCCACCCGCGCCGCCTCTCCCCCATCGACTGCGCCCGCCCCCCGTTCGAGCACTGCAGCCGTTAATCCGTTTTTCTTCTGGACCTCTTTTCGGGCGGAAAGCATGATCGCCGATTTGATCCAGGCCGGAGGCCAATCGGGATGCAACTGGCGTAAAATCGCCGCCAATCCTGAAACGCGAGGCGCCGACATGCTCGTCCCCGACAACCATTGGAAGCCGGAGGCGTTAAATCCGAGACGATTTGTATCATCATTTTGCGCTCCTGCAAAACTCCCTTCTCCAATCGTCACGACATCCGGCTTGAGAGAATAATTGACGCTGGGGCCTTTTGCGCTGAAGGACGACAATTGATTCGGCTTCATAAACCGCGCCGAAATGGGAACGCCTTGAATCTCCACAACCACTTCCGAACCGTTCGCCAGCGATTCTTTGATCAAAAGCCCCGATTCGTGATCGATCAATAAACCGGGAATCGCCGTTCCTTCCACATTCTCAAGACTCAACGTGTTTTGGGAGGCTTCATTGATAAAAATGACGCCGTCCGCACCAGCGAGCGCGGCGTGCTCGACCTTCAATTTGGATTCGCATCCCCCCGCAGAAATCAGAGCCCAACCGTCGATGCGCACATCGGAATCCAACGGATCGCAGGCGAGCCCATCGTTCTCGCCGCCATACTCTCTACCGTCAATAAGATCAACGTCCTGCAGAGGGAAAACGCCGATGATCGGCTCCATGAAGGGCCCGCTGCCCTCCCCCATAACAGCCAGAATCTTATCGACGAGGAGCGCCCCGTCGCTGTAAGCCGTCAGATAGACGTCATACGCCGGTGGATTGCCGTTGGAAACATGAGAATTCGTAATCGAACCGACTGTTATCGCATCTTCCGCCTGCGCCGGGCTGCCGATGGCGTACTCTTCGCCTCCATCGTTTCCCGAAGCGATAACAACCACCACGCCCAGATCAATGGCGTTGTTGACGGCGCGCACCTGCAGATCATGCTGCGCATCGCCGAAAATCCCGGCGCCTAAACTCATATTAATGACGTCCGCTCCGTCTTCGACAGCGCTTTCAATCGCTTCCACGACCTGACTGTCATAACTTTCGTCGGTCGTGAAGACTTTGTAATTTCCCAGCTGCGCTTTGGGCGCCGCTCCCGATAAAATCCCTAAGGGCGACGAAACTTCCCAATTCCCCGCGGCGATGGTAGCGACATTGGTTCCGTGTCCCGTCCGGTCAAACAGTGCGGCGTCGCCTGGATCGCCGATCGGGGGAGGAAACACTCTGGCGGCAATCACCTTTTCCGTCGTAAAATCGGCGTCGCCTTTGGGGAATCCTTCGGGATATGAATACCCAGCCGGACTCAAGGCCGGATGGGTGACATCGACGCCCGTATCGATGACGGCGATGAAGATTCCTTCGCCGGCGTTCTCGCCTTCCTCGAAAGGCGCCCACGCTTGAGGCAGGTTCATCAATTCCGCACTGTTGGTCAACATCGGCTTGACGCGGCGGAGAGGCGTCACATAAGCCACGCCGGGAATTTCTTGAATTGAGCCGATTTGCGAAGCATCGAGTTCGACGGCCAGCGCATTTACCAGCCGATGAAATCGATGGAAAACGCGAGCGGTTGGATCTTTCGCATAAATCTGCCGGGCGATTTCGGTTTGTTCTGCGGCCAGGTTCTGTTCATATCTCTGCGCAGCGGTTCGCTTGGCCTTGAAGCGCGGCGACTTCAGAGAAGCGCCTCCGCTCAATCGACGCTGCTCCATGAAGACACCGGGGGAATCCAGTACAACATGATAGGCTTTCGTGCGGATATCTCTTCGACTTGCATGAACTAAGGAAATCGATGCGAAGAAAAGAAAAAAAAGAATTCCAAACGACAAATTCCTTCGAGACATATCAATTCCTGAATTTTGAGCAACTAATCATACGGCAAAAACAGCGCCGCCGCCTCTTCCAACAACGCCGCTATATGGTCGTCTTGAATCACTTCGAACAAAATCAGAAGCGCGATGAGACAGGAACCTATAAAAAAACAAGAGGGATTCCTGTTATAGATGAACGGAATTCACTAAATTCCGGCCCTAAGGATTGTACTTACTCGTCCGCCAGAATCAACGATGCCGCAAATTTTTCGATTCCGGCGCCTGCATCAGCAATTGCCGAAACAGACGAGCCTCATAAAGTCCAAAAAATTCTCCGGCAAACATTTGTTATTTTAATGATAACTTGCATTTTTTGAATTGTCATTTCTTTTTACGGGTCGGTCAAACAAAAGGCGCATGCACTCCACGCCGGTTTTCGTTCACTTATGAAATATATATTTATCAAATGCAAAGCCGCGCATCGCTGAATTTTTCGTCCAACGATGCACGGCTCGACCGATTAAATTCATACTCGAAGTCGATTAGGCGGAAACTTGTTCGTCAACCAGCCCAAACTCTTCGCACAGGGCGCGCACAGCTAATTCGGTGTAATCCTGATCGATGACGCAGGACACCTTAATTTCGGATGTGCTGATCATCAGAATATTGATGTCTTTGGCGGCCAGAGTGCTGAACATGCGCGCGGCGATGCCGGCATGCGTCTTCATCCCCACGCCGATTGCCGAAATTTTGGCGATTTTTGGATCGTAAAGAATTTCCTGCGCCGCGACAAGTTGGAGTAACTCTTTTTCCAATTTTTGAATATAGGGTAGATCGGCGCGCTCGACCGTAAAGGAAATATCCGCCAATCCTTCTTTTCCGACGTTCTGAACGATCAAATCCACATTGATGTTGCGATCCGCCAATAATTGGAAAGCCGCCGCCGCCATACCGGGCTTATCCGCAATTTTGCTGAGCGTTACTTTCGCATCTTTCATGCTATGGGTTATTGCGCTGACAACCACATCTTCCATTTCCTGAACCTCCTGCATAATCATCGTGCCCGGTTTGTCTTCAAAACTAGAAAGAACCTGGATGGGAACCTGGTATTTCGCCGCAAATTGGACGGCGCGCGTATGCAAAACTTTGGCGCCGGACGAAGCCATTTCCAGCATTTCTTCATAGGCTAACGCTGGAATTTTTTTGACGTTGGGAACAATGCGGGGATCGGCGGAGTAGACGCCGTCCACATCCGTGTAAATATCGCAGCGCTCGGCGCCGAGAACCGCCGCCAGCGCCACCGCCGTCGTATCCGATCCGCCGCGGCCCAGCGTTGTTATTTCCTGCTCATCGGTCTGCCCCTGAAATCCGGCGATCACGACGATTTTCCCCTCGTCGAGTTCCTTGCGTATGACGGCGTCGTTGATGCTTCGAATTTTCGCTTTGGTGAATCCATCATCGGTTCGCATATCAATTTGGGGCCCGGTAAACGAAATGGCGGACGCGCCTAATTTTTCGATCGCCATCGCCGTCAATGCGATGGAAACCTGCTCGCCCGTCGAGGCCAACATATCCCGCTCGCGCGGAGCGCCGGCCGGATCGATTTCATTGGCTAGATTCAGCAGCCGATCCGTCTCGCCCGCCATGGCGGAAACCGTCACGACGACTTGATGACCGGCCTTGTATTCGCGAATCGCCTTCTTCGCCACGGCCATAATCCTCTTCGTGTCGGCGACGGAAGTACCGCCGAATTTCTGGACTATTATTGACATAATATCTCCCTCGATTGCGTTTCACCTTCTTACATAGCGAGTAGATCGGCGAAAACGGCTTTCTCAAGCAAAAGTTCGATTAATCGATGCCCAACCACGGTTTGCTGCGTCCGGCTCCGAACGCCCCACTCCGAATATCCCTCGCCGCTCCGCTTTTCGGCGCTCCGACTGTCATACAAAAGAAAGGGAACCGGCTCGTTCACATGCGTGCGCAGAGCGATCGGCGTCGGGTGATCCGGCAGCAGCAGGAGTCGAAATTCCTCGCCCCGCCCGCGCAGACCATCCACGAGAATCTTTAACAAGCGCTGATCGAAATCGCGAATCGCCTGCGTTTTTCTCTCTGCATCCCCGGCGTGGCCCATTTCATCCGTGCTTTCGACATGCACCAATACCAACGGGTGATTTTCCAGAACACGCAGGGCGGCTTCGGCCTTGCCCTCGTAATTCGTATCCATCAAACCGGTCGCGCCGGGAACTTGAATCACTTCCAAACCGGCCAGTCGTCCGATGCCCTGGATCAAATCGACGGCGGATATGACTCCGCCGGACAACCCGAAGCGTTGTTGATACGTCGTCAATTGGGGTTTGGTTCCCTGCCCCCACAGCCAAATCTGCGTCGCGGGCGGCTTCCCGGCGGCGAGACGCCTCCGATTGATCGGATGATCGGCGAATACAGCCCGGGAGCGCTTCATCAAATTGTTGACGCGCAAAGCGGCAAGGCCTTGGGGAAGATGCTTATCCGCTTCTTGATCGAGAATATCATGCGGCGGCGTACATTCTACATCATTCCAATCGGGTGGCGCCGTCAAAATATGGCGGTATTGCACGCCGGTATGGAAGCGAATCGAGTCTTCCCCTAACTGCTCATTGAGCGAAACAATCAAGTCGGCGGCTTCTTCGGTCGTGATATGCCCGGCGGTGAATTCCTTCATCACCCCGTCTTCAATCGTCACCAAGTTGCAGCGAAACGCCGTCCGATCGCCCAAATCGATTCCCATATTGGCGGCTTCCAGAGGAGCGCGCCCGGTATAGATCCGGGTTGTATCGTAACCGAAGATCGACAGACAAGCGACATCGCTGCCGGGCGGAAGAGAATCGGGAACGGTTTGGGCCCATCCCGCCTCGCCGTGATCGGCCAGCGCATCCATGGTCGGCGAATCCGCGCAGCGCAACGGAGTGTCTCCCTGCGGATAGGCGCTCAACTGATCGGTTGCGCCGTCGGGAATCGCAATGATATATTTCATGTTTTTCTTTCGGGACGCTCGAGCGTCAATTCGAATCAGTTTTTCCTCGAATTCATCTTTTCGATTCGAATTCGTTTGGCGGGCGCCAAAACAACGTCAAGATTTTCAATATGCTCCAGCGCGTGCAGGACATCCCCTTCGCGCGCTTCGTGAGTCATGAAAACGACAGGGCATTGGCTCCCTTCCGATTCCAACTGCAGTACGGAGAGAATGCTGATGTTGTGATCGCCGAGAACGCCGGCGATTTTAGCCAGCACCCCGGGACGATCTTCCACTAAAAACCGCAGATAATATTCCGCGATAATATCACTCATGGGGCGCAGCGACTTGCGCGGCGTGTAAAAATTGCTGTAATCGATGGGGCGTCTGGCCAAGGAATCCTGCGCGCATTGAATGAGATCGCTGACGACGGCGTGACCGGTGGGAAGATCGCCTGCGCCTCGCCCGTACAGAATGGTCGAGCCCAATCCCTCCGCATAAGTATTCACCGCATTGAACACGCCGCTGACCGATGCGAGATGCCGGTTTTTGGGAATAAACGTCGGGTGGACGCGCACTTCCACCTCGTTTCCAAGATCTTTAGCGATCGCCAATAATTTCAAACGATAGCCCAGCGTCTCGCCAAACTGGATATCCTCCACGGTGATGTCGCGAATTCCCTGTGTATAGACTTCATTTAGATTGACTTGCGTATTGAAGCAGATTGAGGCCAAAATCGTGATTTTA
Organism: Candidatus Omnitrophota bacterium; assembly: GCA_016934335.1. Taxonomy (GTDB): domain Bacteria; phylum Hinthialibacterota; class Hinthialibacteria; order Hinthialibacterales; family Hinthialibacteraceae; genus JAFGTC01. Next base: position 26,960 of record JAFGTC010000244.1, read on the forward strand.
TGCGCCGCATCCACGCCCTCGACGTCATAAGTCGGATCCAACTCGGCATACCCCAGATTCTGAGCTTCTTTTAAAACCGTATCGAAGGGATGACCGTATTCCTGCATTTCAGTGAGGATATAGTTGCTGGTGCCATTGATAATCGCATAAATCTCATTGATTTGCGCCGATGCCAATCCTCCATAAAGGGATTGAATGATGGGGATGCCTCCGCCGACCGACCCCTCGAAATGAATTTTGCGTTGATTTTTGGCGGCGATAGAGAATAGTTCCGGCCCGCAGGCCGCCAAAAGCGCTTTGTTGGCAGTTACTACGTCTTTTCCGTTTTCTAATGCGCCGATGACGAATTCTTTGGCGATTGTGGTTCCGCCGACCAATTCCACGACGCCTTCAATCTCAGGGTCGCGTATCAATTCCCAGCCGTCTGTACTCTTCTTGATTTGGGATAGATCCAAGCCGCGATCGGTTTCCCAATCCAAATCGGCGATGGAGGAAACGGCGACGTCCATCCCCGCGCGTCGAGCGACCTGCGAACGATTCTCGAGAAGAACCTTGACCGCTCCGCTTCCAACTGTCCCAAATCCAATCACCCCCACACGATAAGCCATGCGTTTTACTCCTATCCGTTAATAAACCTGATATTCTATAATGCGTATTGTCATTCGTGAAGGCGGAGACATAACCGCTTTTTGCATGTACAAAATCTTTTGATGCAGATTATAATTCATTTTCACTTTTTGTAAGCGTCTTTTCAGAACAACCTTCCTAACAGGAAAAGAGCGGAGGATTCAATAAATAATGAAGCGCAGGTTGACAGTCTCGTCAACGGCTTTAATAATACTATCTTGTTCTAGATCTCTCAGGGCGGCGTAGCCAAGTGGTAAGGCAGAGGACTGCAAATCCTTTATCCCCCGGTTCGAATCCGGGCGCCGCCTCCAGTTCGTTTCTTCCGCACTTTTGTCCTCAATCAAAAGGTACTTTGAGATTCTGGTTTTTTTTATTTTTTGAGCAATAATGTAAAGTCTATCATTTTTGTGAACTTCGAAACTCAATAAGCTCATGAAACAGAAGCCTCGAGCGGGACTCAACCGAACCCTATTCCTGACAAAAACTGAAACTAAAAAATTCCGCTCTCGCCTGATTCACGCCTCGCAGCCTGTCGCGTCCGAACAGATTCTCAATAAAACCATTCTCCAGGACATGATCGAGGCCGTCCCGAATTTACCGGATCAATTTGTCGACCTTCTTTTTCTCGATCCGCCCTACAATCTCCCCAAACGCTTCAACGAAACCTTTTTCAAGAAAAAAAAATTGAAGGATTACACAAGTTGGATGTGCGAATGGCTGGCGCCGATGATGCGCCTGTTGAAGCCAACCGCCTCGGTCTACATCTGCTGCGATTGGAAATGCTCGCAGGCCGTTTTTGAAGCGGCGCAGCAATTCTTCAAAATTCGCAGCCGCATCACCTGGGAGCGCGAGAAAGGCCGCGGAGCGCTGCGTAATTGGAAAAACAGCATGGAGGATATTTGGTTCTGCACCGTTTCGAAAAAATACACATTCAATGTTAACGACGTCAAATTGAAACGCCGGGTCATCGCCCCCTATACGCACACGAACGGCGAACCGAAAGACTGGGAAAAATCCCGCGACGGCAACTACCGCCTGACGCATCCCTCCAACTTATGGACCGACATCACCATCCCTTTTTGGTCCATGCCGGAAAACACCGATCATCCCACGCAAAAACCCGAAAAACTGCTGGCGAAATTGATCCTCGCCAGCACCCATCCGGGCGACGTCGTTCTCGATCCTTTTCTAGGCACAGGGGCCGCCTCCGTGACCGCCAAAAAACTTGGGCGCCAGTATGTGGGAATCGAGATTGACGAGTACTATTGCTGCCTCGCAGAGAAGCGTCTGGAAATCGCCGAATCAAACCGGGTTATTCAGGGCTACCACGATGGAGTTTTCTGGGAGCGCAACTCGTTTCCACGCCCCCAAAGAGAAGAATAGAGAGGACGATTCCATCCCTTTAAGTCTCCGCCAGTTGCTTTCTTCGCTTGAAGATCAAGCGTTGAAAGGGATATTTGCGTCCGTTCAGCACTTGACCGATAAATGTGGATCGCACAAAGTAATGATAACTTAAAAACAGAATGGGAAATGTAATCACGTTGATCAGAGCGAACTTGATCACCCAATTCCATTCGAGATGCGCGAACTGCACTTGCAGCCAGGTCACGAGGGGAAGGTGTAGGATATACAGCCAGTAAGACGAATCGGCGATGTACCGCCGCCGACGGCTTTCACCGCCGCAGAATTGCAAAAACAAGCCTATAAAGCCGAACACCCACAGCCACATATCCAAGGCGTACAGTGAAAAGTACAAGATATACAACGCGTCCGTTGATAGGCCTCGATCGAACATTACAAACAGCGGCGCAAGAAGAATCAGGGCGGCTGTCAGATGAATCGGCCAGCGCCGTAAAAACGCAGACAGCAGATCAACCTGCCGGTGCAGAAGCCAGCCCAGCCCGAAAAAGAGCAGATACGTCCAGACCACTGGAGCATCGGGCGCCAGAGATTCGTTCGGCGTTCTTACGCCGAACGACGTCCCCATGATCAACAAGGAAGGTATCGTTGGAATGGCGAAAATCACGACATTCCACGGCGAACGAACGATCCACGCAAAAATGCGATCCAGCCTTCGCCGTACTCTCTCCCCCCGATCCAGAAAAACATCCAACACAAAACGAAGCGCCAGGACAATCGCATAAAGCATGAGAAGATAATACAAAAACCATAAATGGGTCAGATTGATTCCCTCTTCAAAAACGCCCAACGATACAATCGCCCCGATGGTCAGCACCAAGGGAGGAAGATCGGCCGCTTCAAGCGGAATCTGCTCCATGCCAACGCCTGATTTCATGGCGCCTAGGATCCAGATATAAACCAGCATAGGAAAGATAATCGCCCACCCCGCGATGAGAGGAACGCCGATGCGCATCAACCGCTGTCGGATAAATACGCCGGCGCCGCGCTTGTGATACACCAGATGAGCGAAGAATCCCGACATCACAAAAAACAATTGCAGGCGAAAAATATGGCATGTATAAAAGAAAACGCCGGGAATCGCATTCTCCGATACATCTTTTATCGCCCACTCGCCGGCGGGAATATAGGGGATAAACGATTCGGAGGCGTGAAATACAATCCCCAACAACAAGGCAAATGCGCGCAGAGCGTCCAGCGAGTGATAGCGAATCGTTCCATTGGAAGCAGTCATCTTTTTGCCTCAATGAACAAAAACATAAATTTTTAATCAACTCGGAAGAAAATTCATTGTTGGTTGGAACGGATCGGGAAAGGTGGATTCACCAGTATTCTTCTACATGGATGGTTCCGGGATTTTTGCGCTCGTCTTTCACAAACCCTCTCGCCTCCACCATTTGGATTACATCCTCGATCATAGCCGGATTGCCGCAGAGAAAGACATCGAAATTCTCGGGCGTGAGGGACAGCCCCGTTTTTTCCTCCACGACGCCCGATGCAAGAAGAGTTTGGACGCGGCCTTCGAGTCCATTCCAAGTCGGATCCCGATCCGGCCGTGAGATAATCGGGAAATAAGAAAAATTGCGGCAGAGACGCGAGAGAAAATTCAATTCGTCGCGGTATCCCAAATCCCATGAATAGCGGGCGCCGTTCAGAACCACGAAATGCCGGCCTTGATTACAATCCAGTTGGCTGCGCACCATGCTGATATAAGGCGCCAGGCCGGTCCCCGTCGAGACCAAGAGAATATGTTTATGAGAAGGAACCTGATTCAAGGTGAAGAGACCGGTCGCCCTGGGCCCCAGGTACAACCGGTCTCCAATTGTTAAATTAAACAGCCGGGGAGTCAATTCTCCGCTGCGGACCAGCGTGATATAAAATTCGATGAACTCCCGCTCCAGACTCGAAGAGGCGATCGAGTAGGCGCGCCGAATCAATCGCTCCGGATCCTCGCCGCATTTGCTGTTATCGGGATCGGGATCGGAATCGATGATCCGCAGCGCCTTGCAGCGAAGACCAAGCACCGAATACTGTCCCGGCTCGAAGTCGAACAGATCCCCATCGGGAACTACGCGAAAAATCGCCAGGCCGGGCGCTATTTCAATCCGCTGCGAAAGGGCGGCGTTGTATTCGATTCGCTTTGCGCTCATCGAGCCTCCTGCTTTTATTTCGACCGATCGACCAGAAACTTCATGATGGCTTTCTGACCGTGAAGGCGGTTTTCCGCCTGGTCGAAGATAATGGATTGTTTGGATTCCAGGGCCGCGTCAGTAATTTCTTCGCCGCGGTGGGCGGGCAGACAATGCATGATCACCGCCTTGTCGTCCGCCGCCTCCAAAAGCGACTCATTGATTTGAAATCCTTGAAAGGCTTCCAATCTTTTTTGCTGCTCGGCTTCCTGACCCATGCTGGTCCAAACGTCGGTATAAAGCGCCTGCGCATCTTTCACGGCTTTGAGCGGTTCGGGCTCGAAGCGAACCGAACCGCCGATTTCCTCCGCCATTCGCCGGCCGGTATCGACGGCGCGCGAATGGGGCTCATATCCGGCAGGCGTACAAATAACCAGATCCAAACCCAGCAGGCCGGCCGCCAGGATCAGGGAATTGCATACATTGTTGCCGTCTCCAATGTACGTGATTTTGAAGCCGTGCAAGCGGTCTCGCCCGCGGACCTGATCCCAGAGAGTGAACATGTCCGACACGATCTGGCAGGGATGCCCTTCATCCGAAAGCGCATTGATCACCGGCACGCTCGCATAGTCCGCCAGTTCATGAATGGTGTCTTGCTTGTAGACGCGCGCAACGATCAGATCCACCCATCGGGCCAGGTTGCGAGCCACATCTTTGACCGGCTCCCTTTTGCCCAGATTGATGTCGTGATTCGTCAAATAGACCGAAAATCCGCCTAATTGCTGAATCCCCGCTTCGAAAGTTACTTTGGTTCGCAGAGACTGCTTTTCGTTGATCATGGCCATGGTTTTTCCAGCCAATGCGCGCGAATAATCCTCCGGACGATCTTTCATGCCGGCCGTCAGTTGAAAAAGTTCCTGCAATTCTTCTCTGGAAACATCGGTGACCAATCGAAAATCTCTTTTAGACATAGCAGACTCCCTCGAATTGTTTTTCAATTCCGTCCGGCAAAGAATCCATCCAATAATTCCACAACGGCGTCCAAAATATTCTCTTCAATAATCAATGGCGGCAAAAAGCGCAGCACGTTCGGCCCGGCGGGTCCGGCAATGTAGCCCTTCTCCCGCAAAAAGGCGATGACGTCAGCGGCTGGAAACGCCAGATCGACGCCGATCATCAATCCCCGGCCGCGCACTTCGTTGATATGCTGAGGATATTTTTTATGCAAATCTTCCAAGCGGCCCATGAAGAGGGCGCCTATTTCCTTGCTGCGCTGAGGAAGTTTCTCGTCGAGGATCACGTGGAGCGCCGCCTCGCCCGCCGCGCAGGATAGAGGATTACCGCCGAACGTCGCCGCATGCGTTCCAGCGACCAAGGCGCTTGCCGGTTCGTTTTTCGCGAGCAGAGCGCCGATGGCCGCTCCGCCCGCCAGACTTTTCGCCAAAGTGATTCCATCCGGTTCGACGCCGGCTTCCTCGCTGGCGAAGAGATGGCCGGCGCGGCCCAGACCGCATTGGATTTCATCGAAGATCAACAGGAGATTCCGTTGATCGCAAATTTGGCGGACGCCCTGCAGGAAGGAATTCTCGCAGGGATGAATCCCGCCTTCGCCCTGCACCGGCTCGAGCAGGACGGCGCAGACCGAATCGTCGACGGCGTTTTTGAGAGCCTCCAAATCGTTGATCGGCGTATGAATGAAGCCGTCCAGCATTGGCTCGAAGCCTTTGTGATATTTCTTCTGCCCCGTGGCGGACAGAGCCCCCATGGTTCGGCCATGAAATGAATTGTTCATGGCGATCACCTTATGACGCCCTCCTCCATAGCGGTCGTACGAATAGCGGCGCGCCATCTTCAGCGCCGCCTCGACCGCCTCCGCGCCGCTGTTGCAGAAAAAGACTTTGTCCGCCGGGCTGTTTTCAACCAGCATCTTCGCCAACTGAGCCTGCGGTTCGATCAAATAAAGATTGGAGACATGCAAGAGCGTCTCCGCCTGGCGCTGAATGGCCTGCACGACTTTGGGATGGCAATGCCCCAAATTGTTCACGCCCAAGCCGGAAAGCAAATCGATGTATTGCCGACCATCCGAATCCCAAACATTCACCCCTTGACCCCGCACAAGAGCGATTGTGCGTTGTCCGTAATTCGCCATTAAATAGTTTTCCGCCATAGATTGAATTGATTCTGTTCGGGATGACATTGACGTAATCCTTTTCTATAAATGAGATGAGCGTCCGGGAAAAACATTATTTTACCCGCAGACGGATAAATGTTCTATGATTTTTTTATTTTTTCTTGCTTGCGATCAACTGTCCGGATAGATTTGGGTTCCGACTCCGGTGTCGGTGAAAAGTTCGAGCAGCACCGAATGAGGCGTCCGTCCATCGATAATATGCGCTTTTTTGACGCCTCCTCCCAAGCCGCGCAAGCACGCTTTTAATTTCGGGATCATACCGCCTTCCGCCCGGCCGGACGAAATCATGTCGGCGACGCCGCTGACCGTGAGGGAAGTCACAAGAGAGTCGGAATTTTTGACGTCTTTCAGCACGCCGGGAATGTCGGAAAGCAGGATCAGGCGCTCGGCATGAAGCGCGGCGGCGATTTCTCCGGCGACGGTATCCGCGTTCACATTATAGGCGTGGCCGTCCGCTCCAACCCCCACCGGAGAAACGACGGGAATAAATCCGCTTTTCTCCAGACTGAAAAGGATTTCGGGATTGATCGACTCGATTTCACCGACATAACCAAGGTCGATTTCCTGCGAGGGATCGGTATGACTGCGAGGCTTCAATTTTCTTGCACGAATTAAATTGGCGTCTTTGCCGGACAAACTGACCGCCCGGCCGCCTTCTTGATTCATTCGCGCTACGATTTCTTTGCCGACCAGGCCGGTCAAGACCATTTCCGCAATATCGATCGTTTCTTTATCGGTGACTCGAAGCCCGTCGACAAACTGCGCGTCTTTACCCAAGCGCTTCATTAAGCCCGTCACCTGAGGCCCGCCGCCATGCACAACGACCGGGCGCATGCCTACATAATCGAGCAGAACGATGTCTCGACAAAACTCCTGTTTGAGTTCCTCTCGGCTCATCGCCGCGCCGCCGTATTTGATGACAATGATCTTGCCGGAAAAATTCCGGATGTATGGGAGGGCTTCAATCAAGTGCTGAGAAAAAAGTTCACGGTTTACCATTGCCCGTTAATCCTGTTAATAAATAATTTTGTTCAAGGGATATTCGATGATTCCCTCGGCGCCGGCGCGTTTTAAGGAGGGAACGATTTCTCGCACCACTTTTTCATCGACGACGATCTCCAACGCCTGCCAGCCTTTTTGATGCAAGTAGGAAACCGTGGGATTGGTGATGCCCGCCGGAAGCACCTTCAGGACGGCGTCCAGATCCGCCTCGCGCACATTCATCTTGATTCCAACCTTGCCCCCCGCATTGATGGCGGCCTCTAAGAGCAGACTGATGCGCTCTAATTTGTCCCGCTTCCATTCGTCGGCCCAGGCATTCCGATTGGCGAACAGTTTCGTGCTCGATTCGAACAATGTCTCCACAATGCGCAAATTGTTGGCGCGCAGCGAGGATCCGGTTTCGGTTACATCCACAATGGCGTCCACCAATTTAGGAACTTTAACTTCCGTCGCCCCCCACGAAAATTCGACTTCCGCCTCGACGCCGTTCTCTTTCAGCCACCGCCTGGTGGCGTTGACGAGTTCAGTAGCGATCCGCTTGCCCTGCAAATCTTTAACGCTCCGAATCGAAGAGTCTTCCGGAGCGGCCAAAACCCAGCGCACCGGGCGATCCGTCGCCTTCGAGTAGCACAGCGTTGTAATGATATGAACGTCGGATTCGTTTTCTAAAATCCAGTCGTGTCCGGTGATCCCGGCGTCCAGCACGCCGTCTTCGACATAGCGGGATATTTCCTGCGCTCGCAGCAGAACAATCGAGAGTTCCTCATCATCGACCGACGGGTAATAGGATCGATCGCGAACCGAAATGTGATACCCGGCTTTACGGAACAAATCAAACGTGGCGTTCTGCAGACTACCCTTCGGAAGCCCCAGCCTCAACATCTTTTGGCACATATTCGACATTCATCTCCGTTCCATCAACGATACTTACGTTTGTGTTTAAAGTGACGATTTTGAATAATTCTTCTACATCTTTATTATACATGCGGATGCAGCCCGCGCTTTTGGGCTTGCCGATGGTCTCCGGCGCGTTGGTGCCATGAATGCCCAAACTACCGCCAATTCCCATCCAGCGGCTGCCCAAAGCGTTTTCCGGATCCTTAGCCGGGATCACGCCTCCGCCGGGTTTGAACCATGTCGGATCAATCTGCTTGTTGATAATATAATAATTCCCCGCCGGCGTCTTGTAACTCTGCTCGCCCACGCCTACGGGATACCATTTGATGAATCTTCCGCTGGCGGTTCGCAGTTCCAACCGGCATAATTCTTTGCTGACAACGATATGAAACGGCTCCTTAGGAACCTTGAGCCGTTTGCCGGGGCTCAATCGATTGGCTTTAACGTTATTTGCCTCTTCAATAAACCAGGCGGTGGTTCCATGGCTGGTTCCGATCTTAACCGCCGCATCGCCCCGCTGAACAGTGTAGAGCTCGCAAAATTCATCCAGCACAGGCGACCACAACCGCTCTGTGTTGATTTCCGACAAGCGATCCTTGGCTTTCGCCGAAACGGCGGCGTCGGTGACCGACGCGATGACGCCATAATAGAGTTCCCGGGCTTTTTCAACGTCATTTTCCCGATCATACGATTGGGCGACGCCCAGAATAGACTTGCTGCGCACAGCGCTGTCCGTACTCGATTGCAGCGACGCAAAAATGTCCCGCGCCTGCGCCGGATTGGCGTCCAACAAACTGTCCGCCTGCCTTAAACGGGCCTCCAACGCATATTGGCTTTTAGGGAAATCATCGGCCAAACGCTTCCAAATTTCACTGGCTTCTTTGTGCTCCGCGCCCTCGTAAGCCTGCGCGAGCAGATAGAGAGCGTAATCAGCCTGCTTAAATCGCCTGCCATACTGGACGACCGGCAGCAGATTCGTAATGGCGCTGTTGAAATCCTCCGCCTCCAATTGCGATTCCGCCATGTGCAGACCGTCCATATTGGCGCTCCTTATTTTCCTTTGATTATATAGAAAATAAGCGCCGCCCAGCGAACCAATGACGATCACCAGAAGGAGAGTAATACATATTTTTCGGATCATTTAGATTCAACCTCCCTTGCAGGTTTATTGGTTCCGAATGCGCTTCCTCCGCCAAGTCAAGACTTGCGATTCAAGCCGATTAAACGGAAAGACCCGCCTCATGTCGAAGCGGGCATTCACGCTTTCGAGATATCTCGATAAAAAGCGGTCTATATCCCGCTTATGTGGCCATAGCCCGTTTGCCGTTTTTCTCGGCAACCGCCGGGGCCGGCTGGCGCCCCAACATTAAAAGTACGGGGCTGGCGACGAAGATCGACGAATAGGTTCCTATAATGACGCCCATCAACAACGTTAGTGCAAAATCATGAATCACCGATCCGCCGAGCAAGTACAACATCAGAATGACAATTAATGTTGTGGCTGACGTATTGATGGTTCGGGTCAAGGTTTGATTGATGCTCAGATTGACGATCTCCTTGAAATTAAGCAGCGCCGACGTGTAATTCTCGCGGATTCGGTCGAACACGACGATGGTGTCGTTGAGCGAATACCCCAAGACCGTCAGCAGCGCCGCAATGATCGGCAAGTTGAATTCCGTCCCTGTAATCGCCAGGAACGCCAGGGTGAACAACAGATCGTGGAACAGGCAGACAACCGCCGCCACCGCGAACCGAAATTCAAATCGGACGGTGATATACAACAAGATGCCGATGCTGGAGAAGATCACGCAATAGAGGCCCTTCCAAAGAAGTTCGCCGCCCACTTTCGCGCCGACACGGTTGTAGGAAAAATCGTCGTTGAACGGCTTTTCGGGGAGTTTCTCTCGCAGCACGGTCGCAAGGACTTCCGGCGATTCCACCTCGCCTTCGCGGACGCGGATCATCATCTGATTTCCCGCTCCCAAAACCCGCTGCACGACCGCATCGGCATAACCCGCCTCCGACATGGCGCTGCGTACTTCCTGGACGCTGGTTTCCTGTTGAAACTGCAGTTGAACTTCATCGCCGCCGGCAAAGTCGATGCCCTGCATTTTTTCCCAATCATAAACAAGGAAAAGAAAACCGGCGATCGCCAGACAGCCTGTAGTCGTCATCAAAATTCTTGCGTTCTTCAGAAAATCTATTTTCGTTTCCCCAAAGAAGCGCATCGTGCCGACCGACAAGGTCTTCATGCCCTTGGCGACCATCACATCCATAATGACGCGCGATACGAACACGGCCGTAAACATCGAAATGATGATGCCCAGCGACAACGTAACCGCAAATCCTTTGATCGGCCCCGTTCCAAACTGGAAGAGCACTAAAGCCGTAATGAGCGTAGTCAGGTTGGCGTCGAAAATGGTCATAAAAGCGCGCCCGTAGCCTTTGTCCAAAATCAACTGAATGGTTTTGGCGCGTTTGCTGGCCCGCATTTCCTCCCGCAGACGCTCGAAGATCAGAACGTTGGCGTCCACCGCCATACCGATGGTCAGGACGATTCCCGCGATGCCCGGCAGCGTTAAGGTCGCCTTGAACATGGCCATGCCCGCCATCAGGAAGAACAGATTCAACAACACGGCGAAATCGGCCACCACGCCGACCAGCGCATAATAAACCACCATAAAGACCAACACGATTACGCCGCCGATCAAGCCCGAGTAGATGCCTTTTCGAATCGAATCGGCGCCCAGCGAAGGGCCGACGACGCGGCTTTCCGCCACAGTCAATGGCGCCGGCAAAGATCCGGCGCGAAGCACAATGGCGATTTCGCGCGCTTCATCGTAAGTGTCGATGCCGGATATGGTAGCCACGCCGTACGAAATTTTATCGCGGATCACTGGCGCCGAATACACCTGATCGTTCAAGACAATCGCAAGATGCTCACCGACATGATCGCCGGTCACGCGGCTGAAGATTCGCTTGCCGTCGCGATCGAACGACAAGATGATTTCGGGGCGCCCCATGGCGTCAGTACGAACGCCGGTGCCGCCAGGCTCCAGATAACTGCCGCTTACATCGAAATCAGCTTCCAATAAATAAAGATAGCGATGTTCGTAATTGATATAATTGGTCGGCTCCTGCACATCGCCCCATTTAAACATGTACTGACGGGGAATTACCCGCTTCACGTCGCTCCGGTTGATGATTTCATCCACCAGCAGATAATTGTCGGGATATTCGACCGCCACGGCGGCGACATACGGATCCACTTGAGGGACTAACTTGATAAAATCACCCTCCACCACCGAGTCGATTTCAGGCAGCAGGCGGCCTAATTCATTTTTGGGCGCGACGATGTGGAAATACAATTCCGCTTCCGCGTTAACCAGACTTTTCACTTCCTCCGGCTCGCTGACGCCCGGCATTTCCAAAACAATTCGCCAGGGGGGCTGTTTGACCAGAGCCACTTCCGCCACGCCGAACGAATCGACGCGGTTTTCGATGACGGCCATGGCGCTGTCGAGAACCGTAGCCAGGGAGGATTCCACCTCTTGTTCGATCTCTTGCTCGGTTTTCCCTTGTTTGGCAAGGTCGTCCCGAAGCTGCTGTTCAAACTTTTCATGATCGACTTCGATCACGAGGTGCACGCCGCCCTGCAGGTCGAGCCCCAAACGGATGCTGTCGCTTTTCAGGTCGCGAAAATCCTGATTTTTCGCTTTGACCTTTGCGTCAACCTCTTCGGGCGCCACCCCGTCCGCGAGCATCTCTTCCCTCCATTCCTTGATGCGATCCTTCTCATCCTGATTGCGCATCAACGCATCATAGGAATAAAATTCCATAGATGGCAATAACATCCAGAGAGAAAGCAGAATGGTGAAAACGATGAATCCTATTTTCCAAACGGGCATGCGTTGCATCGTTTGGTTGTCTCCTTTGGGAGTTTCTTCCACGAGATGGCGATGCCGGAGTAAAATAAACGACCGGGATACGCAGAAAATAAAATTTACCTTCGGATACAAGGACTGTCAACGTGCACGAAAATAACCGGATAACACAGCAAAACGCTTTTCTCGACAATTCCTCGACGTCCAAGCGATTTTTGACGCGGGCCAAGGCGCCTTGGTTGATCGCCGCACTTTTCTCCCTGTTTTTGCTTGTTTCGCTTCAAGTGCGCATCGCCCCGCCCGACCTGGCCTTCTATTATTCATTCGCACATTCGCTGCTGTACGACGCCGATTTCTGCTTTGCCGACCAATACGCCCATTTCCCTTTCGCCTATCATGAAACTTATCTCTCGTCTCAAGGTCTGCCCGCCAACGATTGGCCCATGGGTGCCGGAATCGCTTGGATGCCATTTCTCGGCTTATCCCGGCTGATTCAATGGATCGGATCATGGATGACAAGCATGTCCCCGCCGAACGGCATGGGATTCTTCGACCAATGGGTTGTTACGCTGGGCGCCACGCTGCTCTACAGCCTCGGAGCGCTATGGCTGACGCACCAATACGGACTGCGCGAGAAGTTGTCATCTAAAGCCCTTCTTTGGGCTCTGAGTTTGACAGCCGTCGGCAGTTCGTATAGTTACCATCTCTTCGTCAATTCCGCCGATTCCCATCCTCCATCGGCTTTCTTCATTATCCTATTCCTGCTTACATGGCAGAGTCACCAATCGAAGCCCCGGTTGCATTCCGCCTTCGCGGCCGGGCTGATTATCGGCTTAGCGGGATTGATCCGCCCCCACAACCTCATTTTCCTGATGACGCCCCTGATCGACTGGTTGATCGGCGATTCATCCAAATCCTCCTTCAGATCGTTCGTCGCCCGCTTCTCTGCCATGCTTTTCGCAGCGCTCCTGACTTTTTTCCCGCAATTGCTGGTTTGGAAAACGTTATACGGCGCCTGGCTGGCCATCCCCCGAGCGGGCGACGTCCTTTGGACGCAGCCCGAATTGTATAACACCCTTTTTTCCGATTTTCATGGAATGATCTCCTGGTCGCCACTGTTTGGTCTTGGGCTCGCCGGTCTCTTTCTGAAAAAAAGATGGCTGCCGATCGCCATCCCGCTGCTGTTTCTCTTGTACGTCTATTCCTGTAATATAGCCTGGTGGTGCGGGGGATCGTTCGGAAACCGCCGAATGGTCAGTTATACGCCTCTCTTCATAATCGGATTGGCGGCGCTTTTCGAAAAAATCCCCAAACTCTGGCTGAAGATCTTTGCCGCCGGCTGCGCCTTATGGACTTTTTTACTGCTATTGGCCGAAGTGGGCGGAGCGATCCAATTGGATCATTTTCAGCCTTGGGGCGAGATCCTCCACGCTATTCAGTCCGGTTGGCGCGATGGTTTCATGCAGTTGGCGACGGGAGCGGAATGGGAGACCCAAGCCGCCGCTCGAATCCTCGGATATTTCTGCGTCATCGCATTTTTAATAACCGCTTTGATTCTAGGACGTTATCTCAGAAACATCCCGAAGCGCCGCCTTACCTCCCTCTTTCTGGCGCTGGCTCTTATTTTCAACGTCTTCTGCATCGCCGCCGCTCTCCGCACCTTGCCGGCCGCTCAAAAATCCGATCTTTCCGGCTACATCGACCACGATCGCTTTACCTGGGTAGTTTATTTCGAGAAAGGCTTCTATCTTTTGGGCAAGCAGGATTATCTCGACAGCGTTGAAAATATGATGGCCGCCGCCGTCGCCGAACCCCGCCACCCCGAACCGTGGATGTACATCGCCTATGTCTGCGCAGACGTGTTCGGGTGGAATAATTTATCCTACCATTTCAGTCACAAGGCTCTTATTCAAGGAAAAAATACAACTGTTTTTCTTCGATTTTTTGAAAGAATTCTATCGGAGCGTCTCCAGACGGGCGCATCCCCGCCGGAATTGATCTACAATCAACGCGGCGTCATTCGCGCCGTATTAGGTCAATCTTCCGCCGCCGAACAGGATTTTCGCCAAGCTCTTCAGTTAAAGCCTGATTTGAAGGCAGCCTCAGAAAATCTCGAAACCTTGGAGATCCGGCGGCAAGGCGTTCGCAAACCGTTTCAGTGGGAATAACAAGCCGTTTCGGTGGGAATAATTTCAAAGGGAGAATCCGGAAAATCATGTCTCTTGCCCATCCCAACATTTTCATATCCGTGGGAGAAGAATCGGCGGATTTACATGCATCCCGCCTCTGCGCCGAGTTAAAAAACCTGCATCCCTCCATGACTCTCTACGGATTTGGGGGACAAAAAATGTCCGGCGCCGGCGTGGAAATTCTCTATCCGCTCCCCGAACTGGCCCTGATCGGATTCATAGAAGTAGCCAAGCATCTTCCTCAGATTTACAAAATCAAATCACTGGCCGTCAAAACCTGGAAGGAGCGCCGCCCTGACGCCGTCCTGCTGGTCGATTATCCGGGATTCCACCTTCGCCTGGCTCAAGAAGCCCGCCGGATGGGAATCCCCGTGTTGTACTACATCGCCCCTCAGGCCTGGGCATGGCGGGAGAAGCGTGTGGAAGTCATGCGCAAAATCATCGATCATCTCTTCGTCATTTTCCCATTTGAAGAATCCTTTTTCAACAAACGAGGCGTGAAAACCACTTACACAGGGCATCCCTTGATCGATCGAATTCCTCCTTTCGAATCGAATCCAACCACGAGAGCCTCATTAAGCGAACCGCTGATCGGTCTGATGCCCGGCAGCCGCAGGAATGAACTGCGCCATATCCTGCCGACCTTACTGCAAGCCGCCTCTCTCCTGAAAGAAAGACGGCCCGGCTGCCGCTTCATTCTGCCGCTGGCCGATGCGCTGCCGGAATCGATTCTGCAGGCTTACAGAATTCCCGAATGGGTGGAAATCTGCCGGGACATAAATTATCAAAAACGGAGGGAAATTACGTTCGCCTGGACGGCCTCAGGCACGGCGACTGTTGAAAACGCCCTGCTGGGCGTCCCCATGGTGGTTGTGTATCGAACAAACAGGCTCAATATGTTCATCGGCCGGCGGCTGGTGCGCATCCCCTATATCGGCATGGTCAACCTCATTGCCGAGAAAGGAATCTGCCCCGAATTCATCCAGGAGCAATGCCAGCCCGATGCGCTGGCCCGCTGCGCCGATGAATTATTGGACAACCCGAACCGGTATCAGGAAATGATCGACGACCTGGCCTGCGTGCGCCGAAAAATAGGCGCTCAACCCGCTTCACGAAGAGCGGCGGAAGCCATCTCTCAGTTTTTAACGGTTCACTTTTAACAGTTTACGAAGAGTGCACCGGTGAAAGACGTCACGCTTCGCTTTCTTTCTTCGTCTGAAAGGTCATCAATCCGTATAGATCAATGAGTAGATAATAGAGGAACGACAAAAGGAACGATGACAAGGCAGCCATGGCGACCAGCAGAGATCGTCGAGGATAAACTTTCTTTTTTATGGGGACCGCTCGATCGACCAGCACTAAATCCTGCCGCTCCGAAACAACGGTCGTGCCCGCCCAGCCCGCTTCCTTGTCAATGCCTGAGTAGATCTCCATCGCACGGTCGAAATTGCCTTTATCGACCAGTTCTTCTACATCCATTTCGAATAATTCGCTCTGGAGTTTGGTTATTTCTTCTTGGATATCAAGAGTCCGCCTGGCGAGAAAATCGCGTTTTTTCGTCAAACTGGGGATATCGGCCAACAGGGATTTATACTCCATCAGCAGCTGGTTGTAATATGGATCGATCGTCTCTTCAAAAAAGACGATGTCGCTCAAATCATCCAGGCTGATCTCCTCCCCCTTCCGTTCTCTCAACTGATTCACAAGAAGAGGATCCGTGACAACCGCCCTCCGGATTTCGAGTTTCTGCTTATATTCCGACGTCGCCGAAAAGACATCCGCTTCAAACCGCCGCTTTTTTTCTTCCAATTCAAGAATCGAGGCGTCCAGCGTCTCCTTCTCCTGCATGGCGACGGCGTACATCGACATCAGGTTGTTGATGGTTTGAATGCGCAGCGGCTTCATATTCCGCTTGAGAGTGTCGAGATAAACATTTCTGTAGCGCAGCGCTTCGTTATAAATTTTCTCACTTTCCTGTTCAATTTCGCTAGTACTTACATTTTGTTCAATCTTCATCAACCTGTTGACCGTATTACAAGCGCGCTCCGCCAGTTCGTTGACTACATCCGCCGCCAGTTGCGGATCCTCCAACTGAACATGAATTTCAAACATAGATGTATTTTGGATGTAAGAAACGAACATGCGCCTCTTTAAATCCTGAGGATAACGAAAGTTGTAGGGATCTTCATCCAATCGATATTTCTTGATGGTTTCTTGTAAGAGACCCGGATAGGAGAAGAAGAAAAGATAAGACTCCATGGGCGTCACCGGTCTCTGCATGATGCTTTCGCCCAGCTTCGACGGATTCATCATTAATGAGGCGACGGCTTCATACCGATTTTTTATCATTAAAGTCGCCGCCGCGCTAATGACGGTGCAGACGACCGTAAAAATCATGATGCGCTTTCCGCGCTCCCAAATAATCTTGAATATCGCCGAAAGGTTGATTTCTTTCTCTTCGATCATGGTTTCTCAACTCATTTACGGATTGACTTCCCGAACAATAACAATGCGAACCGCTCCGACAATTCTTCCCGGTCCAATGCCGGAAGAACAATGAGATTATCAACATACACAGGACGAAGGCGAGAATAAAGCCCTGTAGTTCATTCCGCACCAATCCCCTGATCCTAAGTTAAAAAAAAGATGGCGATTGGAATCGATCTCTACATCGATGCTCCGTTGACGAAGCGGACCGATCCAGCCAGCTCTGACAGCGCTTCCATTTAATCCGAAGCGGTCGGCTGACTGCTGAACGGGAACATCGCTTCCGGCATCGTCGATAAGTTTTCTTCAAAAATTTTTAACTGGTAATGATCTTTTAACGCCCGCCGCCATTCTTCCATTTTCTCGTGAACGTACATATTAGGCAGCATTTTTTGCACTGAGGGGGAATCAAAAGGCGTAACAAAAGAGTCGATGGAATTGATGACTAAAAAGAATCCAAACGAATCTTCTTCGACGCGAACGACATCGGAGAGATCGCCCGGCTTTCTTTTCTCTACAATTTCATTTTTAAATTCCGGCGAAAAATTCTCCCAGCCTTCCCCCCGATGATAGAGATTCATATACCCGTAGTTGTATTTTCCCGTAAAATGATCGGAATGCTGATACGCGCAATCCTGAATCACTTTCCGCTTTTCCTCCAATTTAGATAATCCCTGCATCTTATCCCGGACTTCCGCCTGCAGTTTTTCCGCCAGGGCCTTGGCTTGACTCAAGGTCCGATTTTCATTCGCCTCGATGATCACCCAGTTGATGTCCGTACGGGCGGGCGGGGTGAACCGATCAGCGATATGCTCTTCATAAAAAGCCCGCAATGAGTCCGAATTAACCGTCTCGCTGATGCGCTCCTGTTGATCTTCCACGCAGCGCCGGCCTAAATGAATGTTGGTCAACACTGCGATAAAGTCGTTTTCGGTTTGGCCGGCTTTCTGCAATTCATCTTGGTACTCTTCTTCGGTATTGAACTTCCCCCGCGCCTCTTTCAAAATCTGTTCTTTTTGCACATCTGAAAGTTGCAAGTCTCTCGCATGCGCTTCTTGAATTAACAAGTAGTTTTCCACCAGCGTGTCCAATGTCGAACGACGTTTTTGAAGAAGCGTCTCTTTCAGTTTGACTTCGTCCGTCACAAACCGGACGAACTCCGCCAAGCCCGGCCCGATGATATTATCGATTTGGGCCAGCGTGATCTTCCCTCCGTTCCATTGCGCCGCCAGCAAATTATTTCCCGGCGCGAAGGGCGTCTGTTGAGAGATCGCAACGGCCGTTGGGGTTGTCTGAGCCTCCTCCGCAGCCTGTTCTTTGGATCCGCCGCAAGCGGATAAAAAAATCATGAATAAGGCTATCGCCGATGCTGCGCCGTTATGCAATTTCATGCGTCCTCTCCAGTAGGGTCAACAATCCAAACACGAATTGATCCGGAACAAACCTGAAATGCAGTTTATAACCGGCCCTGAAAAACAAAATTATTACGTCTACTTGAAACAGAGGGGTTAAGATCGCACTATTTTCCCCGTTCTATTGCGTCTGCTCTTCTGTTTGAACTCGCGAACCGGGGGCCGTCTGCCCGTTCTGATCGGTGAACAACTCCTCAAAAGCAGGCATGGGTCGATCCGGGAAAAACGTCTGCCAATACTTGATGTAGTTTTCCTTCTGCTGCTCAGTATAGGGGAACGTGGTGGTATTCTGTTTGGCTTCCTTCTGGAATTGGCTTCCATACCGCTTGAAATATTCCTGCAGCCCGCGCTGTTTCTCCTCCGGCGTCACTCGCTTGGGATTCTGCGCTCCATAAGGCGGCTCATACATCGCGCTGTAGGCTTTGAATTTATCCCCATACCGGCGCATGTAATACTCGTAGGCTTTTTCCTGCTCCTCGACGGTCAATGGCCGCATCTGCTGTTTTACTTCCTGGAAAAACGCCGGCTCCTCGACGCGCCGGAGCGTGAACGATTCATCCCCCAGACTCAGTTTGCACGAATCATCGGTCAACTGAACCACTTTAATGCCATTCTCTAATTCTTTTCCTTCAAATACGCCCAATAATTCTTTTTCCCGCGTTTTCCGGATCGTGCCTGTCTTCTGCGATCCGATTTGCGAAAAATCCTCATAAATCCAATCGTCAATCAAGGCCAGCAATCGATTGAGATTGCTCCGATCGTTGGGCGATTGTTGGGGAGAAGCCGGATTTACAGGCTGGACGGCGGTAGGCGCCGCCGCAGCATTTTCTTCGGATGGCGGCGCAGCGGGCTGCTCGGTTGGAAGCGGAAACGAATCAAGAATCGCATCAGTCGCCGGTTCGTTCTGCAAAACCGGCAGCGGCCGCTTGACCGCATCGATTCGGGAAACGGAAATATCCGATTTTTGCGGCGTCGGCGCCTGCATCATCGCAAACAATACGACGCCTACCACGACAAAACAGGTGAAGAGCAACAGAAACGCACGCATATCTTCTATCCAATTCCGGCTGAACGATTCAGCCTGACTGACTAAATATTTTTGGCCGAAGCGACAAACCTATTATGGCATCCATTCGAATCCTTGGAAATCCCTCTCCCGAATTCTTACAATCAATTTATTCATTTGTTTCGATGAAGCAGCGACTCTCAAGATTCTCACAATCCCAAAAAATCATCCTAGCCAAAGACTCTTACAAAAAACGATGGAATCTTTCAATAAGTAACGGCGCCCTCTTGCGAAGGCGCCGTTGTTTTTTTACCAAGAATAATATTTCCCTCTAGAAGCCGGCTGGAAGTACAAACGAATCCTCATAGCGGAAATCGAAGGGAATAAGCGGCGTATCCACATCCTCATCAACCAATGCGTCTTCGGGAATCTGGAGAAAGCCGAAATGCTTCCCATCAGCCGTAATGACGAAATAGGCTCGCCCCGCCTGATAGGAAGACGTCATCCCCGGAATGGAATCCAACAGCGCATCCTGATCGGGATCGTACGGATTCGCTTTCACGATCGACCGCGTGATATTGGCATCCAAATACGCAAGAGGATTAATCGCATAGATGTTGGTATTCTCCGGCAGCATCATGATTCCGCCCAAGGGATAACTCGCTTGGAGCGTCTCCGTGTCCGGCATGGTGACGTCGCCTTCCCCTTGGAAAATGGCCGCCACCGGGCCGCGCTTGGAGAAACTGAATCCGGAAATGTTTTCCACTTCCAAATCATCCAACTGAGAAAGAACATTTTCCGTCGTCGCGCCGGTCGCATCCACTTCCAGGAACTGAGATTCATTCAGCGAAATCGGGATGCGCAAATCCATGCTCGTCAATCGAACCGATCCGTCGCTTTCCCGGCTGAATTCAAAATCAACCGTATCGAATTCCGTCATGTAGATGATGCTTCCCGGATACACCGTATATTCGAAGGCCGGCGGCATAGCGTTCCGAGTCAGATAAGGCTCCCGGAAGATGGCCATTATATTATACGGCTCCAGGATATTCTTTTCATTGACATCCAGGAACACTTGAATCGGATCATCGACGCCTTGCTTTCTGGGAACATAGGACGCCAAACGTCTGTTTTCCGTCAGCCCCAGCACAATACTATAATCTTCATATTCGAATTCTTCTTGATCGATATATTCAGTCATATATCGCCCGTAATTGCGAATCTCATACAGATCCACCAACCATCCGCGGCCATCCGACACTTCGCGGAACGTGATCGTCTGATCGAAGGTGATCTGCGGGTCGACAAACAACTGCTCGCCGAACGTTTCTCCCGTGATCGAACTCGAGTCGACATCCGGCATGTAATAAAAGATTTGAGGATAGAATAGAGATATATCCATTACCACCCTGGCGACGATGGTATCGCCTTGGTTGGTGATCGTGAAGCCGTTCGTCGCCAATTTATTTTGCGCATAATCCTGCACTTCATAAAATCGGAAGAACGAAGTCAGACTTCTCTGCAGCGCCGCAGCGTCCGCTCCAGTGCGATCTTTATAGTTGGGTGAAACCAGCGCCATGATGCGCGCGACGCTCTCATCCGAAAACGCACTGATGATCTCGCGAACGCTCTCCACCGCGGATTGCAGATTGATGGAGGTGGTTTCCACATCCACGATTCGGTCGTCATCCAATCCGGGATCGTCGGAGAAGATCATGCGATCCACCGGAGCGTCTATTTCTTGACCCGCGGTCAGGTAAATGGGCTGCCCGCCGCCTTCCATCAACATGACGACGTCATCCGTATCGGGGAACAGTTTCACTTGCCGTACGGCGCCGGGGCTGATTTCGCTCTGGGGCGTCAGCGACTCCAATTTCTGTTTGACGCTGCCGTCCGATCCGAAGACTTTGATGTTTCCATTCGCATCCGTGATGACGACATTCGTCACTGCGCCGCCGCGAACCCGCAATTCAATGTCCCGGTATAGATCGTCTTCCACAAGGTTGCTCCAACTTGGAACCGACGCATCGCCCACCGCCGACAGAATGCCATTGCCCGTCAAGAAGTACATCTGCTTCCCATTGGGGCCCAATTCCATGTCGCGGTACAGATCGATGCCCACAGGAGACGGGCGAAGATTCACATTGGCGTTCCCGAGGAACAGCATGTCGCCGTCTCCATCGAGAACATAGATCGCGCCGTTGACAAAGTCGACTTCCACGTCGCGGGCTTTCTCGATTGCAATCTGGGCTTCCGTCGGATCGACGATCAACTCACCGCCGGCCAGACCGTTCCGATAAAACTTTGTCTGCCCTTCGGGGAAGGAGAAAGAGCCGTCCGGTTCGAGGTATCGCGAGAAGATGGCGCCCAGATCGCCTCCGCCGATCACCTGCCCATCCGCCTGAACGGCGATCTGCCCGGAGAAGGTCGGCGTGACTTCCATATCCACCACATCGGTGGTCGAGATGATTCGCGTAAAGATCGGCGCATCGCCTAAACTATAAATCTGGCCGTCGCTCTTCAGTTTGATATAGTCGAGCGGATTATCCAGATCGCCCGTAACAACGCGTCCGGAAGATCCTCCGTCGCCGCCGTCGCCGCCCGCATCGCCGGCGCTGGTAATCGTGCTGATCGGACCGTCGGCGTACACATACACGGGCGAGTTCACGCCGTCGTCCACCCGCGCATAAACGTAATATTGCAAGGTCGGATCGAAATCACTAATGTCTTCCAGCAAGTTAATGCGGAACATCGAAGCAAAGCCTTCCCGCAATAGGGCGCCGGGTATGAACTGGCCGTCGAAATTCAAACTGTCCGTATCGACATACAACTGAATTTCCGCCACATTGTCGGGATCATCCGCCGTGAAGGTAATGTCATACTCAAATTTATCATCCGCCACGTTCAATCCCGAATTGGGCGTGATAAACGTCAAAGTCGGCGGAACATTCGTGCTTTGAACGAAGATTTCCGAGGTCGTGATCTGATTTTTACTGATGCCGGGGAAGCGATCCTCGGTCATGGAGTAATTGGTCTCCAAGAATGAATAATAACTAATCCCGCCTTCCGGCCGAGCCACATTCGTAACCTCGCCCGTATCGACATCGGTAACGGCTAACACCGCATTGCGCTGACCGCTTCGAATGCGAACGCGGAACGACTCGCCCACCACCGCATCCGGCGAAGAGCGCAGCACAACATAGAAATCGTTGCCGCTCAACGGGCCGAAGTTTTCATCGGGGATCTGCAGCAAGTATGTATAGTTTGTATCATACGTTGGCGTCTCCAGGAACGAATCGATGTTCAACGCCGAATAAGGATCGGTAATGCTGATTTCCTGCGGATCGGGTGCGTCCGGATATTCCGGTTCGGTCGGCTCTTCCTGCTCCGCCGCATCCGCTTCCGCATCGGCCACCGCCTCATTGTAGTCTTCAATCGTGGTCCGCGCCTGATCATAGGCGTCAGACAACGTTGTGACGATGCCGTTAACATAGTCACTGATGGCGTTGTAATCGGCCAGTTCGATGTCGAAGCCGAACTGATGATAGGGCAAATTCGCAAGGCTGTCGCCTTCAGGATCGGAGGCCGTCGCATTTTCAGCGCTGCCGACTTGGACCACCATCGGCGTCCAGCCGACGCGAACAAAGCCTTTAGCCGGGTTGGGGACGCGCAGGCCATAGTTCAATGAAAGCGCAAACGAGCGGCGCACATCCCCGTCCGGATCCGCCATCACGCCTATGCTGTCATCCCCTTCCGAGGTAAGCGTAATCATCCAAATAATTTCTCCGGTGTCCGCCGTTTCGATAAACAGATCTTCCGGATAGTAGGGGAATTCGGCGAAATCGCCGCCGCGGCCCCGGAACATAGGAATCAACTCGACCAGACCGGTGCGCGGCTCTAACCAGGCAAGCATGCCCTGATTATAGGTCGACGCAATATTGAAGAATCGGGATGGATAAATCATCGACCGCGACACGCTGTATTGACTCATGTTCAAAACGCGCATATCCAATTCCGCGAAATAACTTCCCTCACTGATGCTCAAAGGCAATACGCCGCCGTCCACCAACTCCAACGGATCATCCGCCGGCTGAATGGCGTCGATGTAATCTTGGAATTTCGTCTGGCTGTTGGGCTCGAACACATACGCGCCGCTTACAGCGCCGAACCGATCCAAATCGGCGGGCAGATAATGATCCATCGAATCGAAGACTCCATTGATGCCCGCCGGATTGCCGTCGCCTATATCTTCATCGATCAAGCCGTCTCCGTCATCGTCTTGAAGGTTATACCATTCTTCATCGATCAATCCGTCGCCGTCATCATCCATTCCATTGCCGGTGGATGTGTCATCATCGTAATAAATCGCAATGGAATGAGAGGAGACAATGCGGTTGAATTCAACGCTGATGCCCACATCCAAGGGAATGGCGCTCAGCAATAAAGGATTGAAAGTTGTACTCCGCAAACCAGGGATAAAATCGATCTGCATCTCGCCAAAGACGGAGCTTTCAGTGAAAAATGTATCGAAGACATCGTATTGAATGGTCTCATGGTTGTTCACAAGCAAAGGATTTTGACCGAAATCCTGCGCATCGATGCCGATGACCGCCTTGGGCGGCGAACTCTGCGTGCTGTCATAGAGGATATTGTTGTTGCTTGCCAATTCGCCTTCGCCGGGCTGGGTCAAATCTTGATAAATAAAACGCGGCCGAGGACGCCCGATAACCGCATAGGTCTGAGATGTATTCTGGCGGCCGTATCCGACGCTCGAAACGGATTCCAACGACTCGACATTCTCCAGATTCCCTTTGGTAAAATCGCTGACATTGGTCCCGATTACAATATCTTTAGGCTGAATAAAGGGAATTATAGTGTCCAGACTGCGGAGATTGTCGCTTGTGCGCACGGCGATGTAGATATCCGATCCGACGTTCGCTCCCGTGCGCGAAGACGGCGCCTGCAAATTGCTGATGGCGTTGCTTTTCGCCACCGGCAATACAACGGTGAATCCCTGAACAAGATTGTAATCGAAAAGATCCTGTGAATTGGTTCGGCCGTTGCCTTCGGTGTATTCAAATAAATAGCGAATCTGTCCTTCCGTCAGCCCCATATAAGGCCGCAGGACGTTTATCATCAGATCGAAGAAATAACAATCCGGATCCTCGGTGCATTCCAGCGATCCATACGGCGCGCGCGGCTCTTCGGACGCCTCCGGCAGTTCGGCGACGCCCAGAAGCGCCGTCCCCAGATTGTCATCCCCATACAACCAGGGGATCACATCCTTGCCGATGTCTCCGCCGACCGACGCCGGCAGCATCCGACGCATCAGGGCGTTCAGCGGCGAGGAGGGATCAGCCGCCGCTTCGGGACTGACTTCAAAAGTTTCCACGCCGAATTGATTCGGATCCAGATTAATTAGCTGGTCGACGCCGGCGTCATACTGCCCCGCTGTTCCGCCGAGTTCGCGATAGAGAAAAACGCCGCCTTCGGAATCAGCCTGAATTGCCCTGAATATATCCTGCGTCACCACGCGCGGAGTCAATCCATACGCCCCGGGCTCGCGCGGTCCATACGATACATAACTGGTGTAATGATTTTGATTGTCCGCTCCCAGAACAAACGCCATCCGCGGGAAGCCGAACATATCCAACGGCATGGTCAGCGGCATAACCGTCTCCCCGTCTCCCGGCGCGATCGTCGTCAAAGGCTCTCCCGTCTCCATATCGAACGGCGAGTTATAAAACCAAGGGCTGTAGAAAAATGTCGGATTGAAGTAAAAGCCGACTTGCTCCATCAAACCCATTTGGCCGGAAGCCATCATCCCGGCCATGCTCGTACCCTGTTGAGAAAGATTTTCGATCAAGCGAGCGATCGATCCCAAATTCAAGCCCAGAAAATTAACTCGCACTTCTTCCAGAAAATAACCGACATCCTCGCGCCCGACAAAATCAATGCCCAACGCTGTTTTGGGCTCCGAACTGGCGGCGATTCGGTTGTTATTCTCCACTTCGGAGATCATGTTGACAATTTGAACGATGTCTCCTTCAAAAATGGACGGCACGGTGAATTCAGGATTCAGATCGGCGAAATAGTCGCTCGGAAAGCGCTCATCGTACAAAGTATCCTTGGGAAGCGGCGATCCGCCGCCCACAAATCCCGTTTGTCTGATTTTGATGCCGTTCGCGGGGATATAGGCTTCAAACAGATCCCCTTGCATTAAATTCAAACTGGTTCGCACGACTACATAGAAATCCGCAAACTGATCCTTGAAAAACGGCAACTGTACGTTCTGACTGCCCGGTATCGGCTTGAATGTAATCGTATACCGCCCCGGCACAACCGGATCGGGAGTTACAATCGGCTTCTCCAGCAAATCGATGGGGAGATCCTTGCTCTGATCGTCCACCGAATAATTAAATCCCCGCTTGGATTCACTTTCCTTGTATAAAGCAATGCCGCTGTTGATCGCCGACGTGGTTAGCGGCAGAAAATCCTCGGTTATATCGATCGAATCCCCGCCTTCCGTCAAATCTTCAATAGCGATCGTCAATTGCGATAATTCCTGAATTCGGATGGTCGGCATTGTATTCGGCTCATTGAATGGATAAACCGACAATGGAAAACTTAAAACCGCCGTACGGTTGGATAAAGGAGGAATTCCCTGCGGGATGAATTCCTCGACTTGTTCTTCATCTTCATCGCTTTGCGCCCACACAGGACTTGTCATTGCCGGAATTATCAGCGCAACGCTGAGAAAGGCAACAAGAAGATTCAATGACAACTTCAGATCGAATCGGTTCATAGTGCTCCTCATTGGACAAAAACTCTCCCTTTGGGGATACGATATCCTTTTGCAAAATCAGACGCGTTGAACCCCCTTCCCCGAAAAGAAGGAGAGACGTTCAACCATTCCGTGCATCTTTACCGAGAAGGGGAGTTGAAATCCTCCCATCCCATTATTCAGTCTAATCCGCCCAAAAATCCATAATCAGGCTTAGACGCCAAAAGCGCCCAAAGAATCTGAACTTTCCTCTCGCCACGCGATGAGCGTTATGGGCCGTTAGACTGATCGTAAATATATATTAGCCTAAAGAAAAGTGTCAAGTTGCGCGCCCGTAGGAACTGGGTTTTACCCCATCATACCTATGATCGCAGCTTAGACTAATTCTCTACCAATTTTGCCCATTTCATAACCCCTGCAGAGATGTTTTCCTTCAAATTCTTTTTCAAATCAAGATAAATAGAACTTATAATTCTAATAATGAACGGTAATTCACTCCCACAAAATGCAATATTTGTTTTTTCTACCATCAAACAGAATGCAAATAATCAATGTATCTTTATGTGTAATTATCTCCCTTTCATGTATATATAAATCAATGAGTTATTTATCATGAAAAAAAATTTTTCTTCTTGACAGAATCCCATCCCTCTCGTAACCTGGAGTCTATAGGCGTCAGTGAGAGAATAATAGCATTCCGGATGAAAAAAACTCATACACGGGTGATATCCTTCAAAAAGCCGGAATAAAGATTACTCTATATCTTTAATGCATATTGAATCTATCGAAATGTAATGATAGCCAGAATACGCGCGGAAGAAAATTTTGCCTGCTCTAAAATTATTCCAAACGCGCATTGAGAGAAAAGAGAATCCCTTGAGTCGAACCACACGATTTATCTTTGTTACGGGCGGCGTTTGCTCATCGCTGGGCAAGGGCATTGCGTGCGCTTCGATCGGCTGCCTGCTGGAAGCGCGCGGCTATTCGGTCATTCTGCAAAAATACGATCCCTATATCAATGTCGATCCCGGCACGATGAGCCCCTACCAGCATGGCGAAGTCTATGTCACCGACGACGGCGCCGAGACGGATCTCGATCTGGGCTACTATGAACGCTTCACTTCGGCGGCCATTACGCATAAATGCAGCGTCTCCACCGGACAAATATACGAAGCCGTCATCAAACGCGAACGGCGCGGCGGCTATTTGGGAAAAACCGTCCAATTGATTCCCCACATCACCGATGAAATCAAACGCCGCGTCATGGAAGTCGAAAAAGAAATCAACGCCGACTTCCAGATCTGCGAAATCGGCGGAACCGTAGGCGACATCGAAGGATACCCCTTCCTGGAAGCGATCCGCCAAATCGGCTGGGAATTAGGCCGGGAGCGAGTGCTGTTCATCCACTTGACTCTCATTCCCGTCATTTCCGTGGCGGGCGAAGTGAAAACCAAACCTACCCAGCACAGCGTCAATAAACTTCGCGAAATCGGCATTCAGCCCTCCATTCTCCTCTGCCGCACGGCTTATCCACTTACAAAAGAAATGAAGGAGAAGATCGCCCTTTTCTGCAACATTCCCGCCGAAGCCGTCGTCAGCGCCCGCGACATCCAAACCACCATCTACGAAATCCCTCTCGCCTACCGCGACGAAGGGCTGGACGATCTGGTCGTACAACATTTCGGAATCAAAAACGGCGATCCCGATATGCGCGATTGGAAAAAAATCGTATCAACCATCAAAAATCCCCGTAAAGGACCGGTCAAAATCGCCGTCGTCGGCAAGTATATTCGCCTGCAGGACGCCTACCGATCCGTCTACGACGCCTTGATTCATGGGGGATTGGCCAATAACGCGGGCGTCGATATTCAACCCATTCACGCTGAAGAAGTCGAAAAGAAAGGCGCCCAAACGCTGCTGAAGGACATGGACGGGATTTTGGTGCCCTGGGGATTTGGAAAACGCGGCGTTGAAGGCAAAATTCAAGCCATTCAATTCGCCCGCAATCACAAAATTCCGTTCTTTGGCATCTGCCTCGGCATGCAATGCAGCGTCGTCGAATTCGCCCGGCATCACCTGAATATGGCCGGCGCATCCAGCACCGAATTCGATTCGGACACCGAGTTCCCAGTCATAAGCCTGTTGGACGAACAGCGCAAAATTGTCGATAAGGGCGGCACCATGCGTCTCGGCGCCTATCCCTGCCGCTTAAAAAAAGGAACCATCGCCCGCAAAGCCTACGGCGACGACGACATCAGCGAACGCCACCGCCATCGCTGGGAATTCAATAATGAGTATAGGGAACAATTCGAACAAGAGGGCTTCGTCGTCAGCGGATCCTCGCCGGATGGAAAATTAGTTGAAATTATTGAACTTAAAGATCACCCCTGGTTTGTCGGCTGCCAATTTCATCCTGAACTGAAATCCCGGCCGCGCCATCCGCACCCCCTCTTTCGCTCTTTCATTCGAGCCAGCCTGGAGTACCATAAATCCAAGCAGGAATAAATCCTTCGCTTTACTTTCAGGTTGGCATGAATCGAATCCGTATATTCACCAATTTCAGACTTTCTTTTTTCGATAAAACCGCTCGTGGGAAGTCGGCGGCCGGTAAATTGAATTTCGGATTCTTTTCTCTTATCTTTTGGGCTTGGATCGCCTTGGTTACGATCTGGATCGAATCCATCCCTCCACAAAATTTGATCAGCAATAATCCCACCCAAAAGTACTCGCAGATCAAATTTCGAAACATGGAATTTCGACAGTCGAATGCGGAAGATCTTGCCGTAACGCTGGACGCCCCCAACACGCTCTACGACAGCGAAAACAAAGAGATGCTCATCGATCGCCCCGTCATGCAATGGACGAATCCCGCCAGCGGCAAAATCGTATCCGCCTCCAGCCAGGAAGGCATCTTTCATGCGGAGACCGCCGAATCGGCTCTGCCCGCGGCCTTTCACTATATTATTCTAAACGGATCGGCCGCCGTGCAAGGCGTTAACAGCCGGGTTGACTCGAATGTCATGATATTTGACAATGAAAAACGCTTATTCTTGTTTCCTGGCCCCTTTACATTTCACAAAGGAAATTTAAAACTCGAGTACAAAGAAATGTATTACGATCCAATTCAGGACAAGCCATCGCCGTTTGACGACTCCATGAAAAACGATCCTGAATTGCAAAAAATACTTGGATCCATAGGAACGAAAAAATCATGAAAAAAGCCATACATGCCTTGAGCGCATCCATCTTTTGGACGGCATCTTTGATAATCGTATTCGCCTCCCTTGGACACGCCCAGACTTTAACAGTGGGCAGCAACCAGTTGATCTTGCAGGAAGGATCGCAAATCACGGCCACCGACCTGACATCCGACAACAGCACCTTGATTATCACTCCCCCCGAGGGCGCCGACGTCGCCAGCGTTAAAATGCAGAACGCCACGCAAACGATCTTCTTTTACGGCCGGAAAATATCCGTCCAGCAAAAAACCACCGATTTTCAATTGGAAGGAAACGGGCGGATCGAGTGGGATGATAATGTATTAATCGGCCCCAAAGAAATCATTTTCGATTCGGCGTCGGATACGTTAAAACTATATGGAACCAAGAAAAATCCGGCTTCCATCCATTACACTGACTTTGCATTCGACGGTAAAGCCGAATGGTTTTTCATTCTCGGCAAACGCATCGATGGAAACTGGACGCCGGCCAACTTGAAATCCGGACCGATCATTCAAGGAACCATTGGGCCTTCCGCGCCAAAAGCAGCAGCGAAATCGGCCCCCGGACCGAAAATCACCGCTCCCAAAAACTAGCGATCTTCAAACCATGGTTCGATAGAAGCCTCATCGCCATCTTCCCTGCGAGAGACATCGTCGGGGGGTTGCCTCAAACAGCGAATTCTCTTAGACTTCGCCGTTGCGTAAAAATAAAAACCTTTTTCTAAATAACGGAGAAAAATTCCATGGGCATTACAATAAAACCTACAGATGTCAGGTCGGGGACGAAACTCGAATTTGACGGCGAAGTTTGGGAATGCACCAAATATGAACATGTTTCGCCCGGCAAAGGCCAGGCGTTCATTCGCATCAAAGTCAAGCATCTGAAAAGCGGCCGCGTTCTCGAAAAAACCATCAAATCGAACGACAGCGTCGAAAAAGCCATTCTGGATCCCCAAAAAGTTCAATACCTGTACCGCGACGAGCAACTCCATTTCATGAACAATGAAACCTACGAGCAGTTTTCATTGGAGCCGGAAGCCTTGTTGGGAAAAGACCAATGGCTGAAAGAAAACACCGACATCACCCTCCTTTTTCACAACAACGAACCGGTTGACGTCGACATCCCCATTACCATGGAATTGGAAGTCACCCAAACCGAACCGGGCATTAAAGGCGACACTGTTTCGGGAGCGACCAAACCGGCCACCGTGGAGACCGGCGGCGTGGTTCAAGTGCCGTTGTTCGTAAACGAAGGCGACGTCATCAAGATCGATACTCGAGACGGGAGTTACCTGGGCCGCGTATAAACGAAGCCCAAAATCGTAAAATCAAAGCCAAATCACGTTCATATACTATTAGATGCTTTCCCCCCGATTCAGGGGGGGAAGTTATTTTAAACGCTTTTTCCAGGGAGTTTCCGGATTCAGAAGTTTGTACAACCGCAGGCTTTCAGGAGTATTTCCCGAAGAGAATACCAGCTCGTAATAATTTTTATCATCCAAATAGTCTAAATGGCCCAGGCGCACGGTGATGGGGTGGCTTTTTTCATCGGGAATGAAGAGATACCAGCCCACGCCCCGTTTCAAGAGTTCTTGATGAACTTCCGGATAGGGAGCGCCGTACAACGGCGTCAAGCCGCAGTCGTCCAGATGAATGATGCGGATATCGTCGCGGTACACGTGATAACGATTGTCATGCGTCAAGATCAACGAGTCGGGTTCAAGCCGTCGATTGATATAACGCCAGGCCGGGGCCTCGCTGCGGAACACGATGCGGTAAAATTCCTCCGGCGAAAGACCGGGATGAGCGAAAAGAGGCAAAGTCGGGCGCGGCATTTTGGGCCCCATGATGACGGTCGATAACCCGGGAGCCAGACCGGCGATCAGCAGCAGCACGCAGTACGAAGCCATGATTTTGGGACATGCGACTTGATGAAGAAATCGGCCGACAAACAAACCCAAAATGGGGAAGACAGCCAAGGTATG
Source organism: Candidatus Omnitrophota bacterium (assembly GCA_016934335.1). GTDB lineage: Bacteria > Hinthialibacterota > Hinthialibacteria > Hinthialibacterales > Hinthialibacteraceae > JAFGTC01. The sequence goes on from JAFGTC010000244.1 coordinate 58,192, forward strand.
ATAAAAATACAATCCTGAAACAATGTATTGATAAATAAAATAGAGAGCGAACAGAACGGCGGCCATTCCGAAAAACGGCTGCCGGCGCTTCCAACCCAACAGAAGACCGGGCAGCATGATTCCCGTCAGCAAAGGAGAAAAACGCCAGTCCGCTTGGAAAAAACGCAAACTGTTCACGATTCTCTGCCAGAGGGATTCGCCGAAATGCGCCGCGCCGATTCCATGCGCCGTCCACTCCTGATTGCAGGACGCCAGCACATCCAGATTGATGTTGACGCCGCCGAAGATTTTCGGGAAAAAGGCGTACACCGGATTTCCGGTGACCAGATAGTTTCGGATATACCAGGTTAATCCCAAGCCAAACCAGAAAAACAGCCAGCCGGCAATTTTCACCGCATCGGATTTATTCCATTTCACCGTGAAAGCGTAAGACCAGGCAATCGCCAGAACCAGCACCGGCCACACGATCCAACCCAAATAATTGATATGAGGAAAAATCGCCGACACCGCCATCAGAGGCAGGACGCGCCGAATCGAAGGCTGCGAGAGAAACGCCTCCAAAAACAGAAGGAACAAAGCCGTGTAAAACATCACAAGCGCATAATCGGACGCCAAAATAAAATAGGTGGAAACCAACGAGATGCTGCAAAAAGCAAGGACGGCGTAGATCGCGCTTAATCGATTTTTCAGCAGCCTCAATCCCAGGCAATACAGAATCAACATCGATCCCAGGCCCGCCAAGGGAGGCAAAAGTTGACCGTACAAATCGGACCAATAACCGAACATCATGGCCGTGGCCGCCTGATGCAGGGGATACAAATGCGGATAATTGGCGCCCAATCCCAAGCCGACCTGCAGACAATGCAGAATGGGGAAGCCGCCCTGCTGGTAAATCATCTTCCCATAGTGGATATACAGGATCAGCGCATCCCAATACTGTACGGGGAACAGCAGAGCGTGATAAAAGAAGAGCGCCGCCATCAAAGCGAGAATGCTCCAGGCGCTCCAAAAAAGAATCCTCTGCAGCCGATCTGAAACCGGATCCGCCGCCGCCGGTTCCTCCGGCGGCGCCCATCCCCAGCGTTTTTTGCACACATAAAGAATTAAAGCCAAAGCGATCAAACTTAGCAAAACCGTCCAGCGGTTCAGCAGAAAAGGAATCGCCCATAATTCCAGGATGAAATTCGCCAGACCGATCCCCATAAAAACGCCGGCGGCCCACTCGATCCAAGCCGGCAGCCGCATGCACAACCGCAGAAAGAGAACGCCTGCAGCGCCGTGCAGCGCCAGCGATGTAATTTCAGCCGATAAATCCCAAAAGAACGAATCCGGCAGGCGGAATTGGATGGAAAAAATCGCCTTGAAAAAAGCCGGATAAACAATCGTCAACAAGGGGAGGTTCATCGGCTGGATAAAAAAAATCAGCACGCTGATCCCCAGCCATCCCAGAATGACCAGTGGAACGAAGGTGTTTTTATCGAATGACAATTTAATCGGAATTCCACTCCTTCCCGGTCAGCATGCGATAGGCGTCGATATAACGGCGGCGCGTGTTCTCGACGATGTCATCCGGCAGATCGGGCGGCGGCGGATTGCGATCCCACTGGATGTTGATCAGGAAATCGCGGACAAACTGCTTATCGAAAGCTTCCTGGGCTTTACCGGGCTGGTAGTCGGCCTCCAGCCAGAAGCGCGAAGAATCAGGAGTCAGGATTTCATCGATGAGGATGATCTCATCGCCTTCCCTGCCGAATTCGAACTTCGTGTCGGCCAGAATCACGCCGCGCTGTTTGGCGTAATCCGAAGCCGCCTTGAATATTTCCAAACTGCGTTCGCGCAATTCCTCAGCCTCCCAGCCTCCGATTTTCACTACCGCCTCGTCAAACGAGATGTTTTCATCGTGGCCTTCCTTGTTCTTGGAGGCCGGCGTGAAGATCGGTTTGGGCAAAGGATCGGAAAGCCGCAGGTTTTCGGGCAGGAGAATGCCGCAAATGGTCCGGTTTTCCTGATATTCCGCCCAAGCTGAACCGGCGATATAACCGCGCACGACGCATTCGACCGGCAGCGGTTCGACCTTCTTCACCAGCATGGATCGCTTGGCGAGAATCTCAGGATAGTTGCAGAATGGTTCGGGAAAATCCTCGACCTCGGTGGAAATCACATGATGGGGCTTCGCGGGCGCAAGCGTTTCGAACCAAAAGAGCGACATCTGGGTTAAGATGGCGCCTTTATCGGGAACGCCCTGGGGCAGGATGCAGTCAAACGCGCTGATGCGATCGGTCGCGACCAACAGAAACTTGTCGCCCAAATCGAAAATATCCCGCACTTTCCCCTTTGCGGCGGGCGCCGCGCCGGGAATTTGAATGGAAGTAATGGCCTGTTTCATGCTATCCTCAGTTATACCCTGGAAATGAATTTTCCTAATTTTTTATTCGCTAGACGCGGCGCCGGTTTGATGATGCGCCTCTTCACAAAACATGTTGTCTTCCGCCGCCCTGATGCGAGAATAAAAGAGTTTCATATCACAATATGCGCTCTCGTCAAAGAGGGCCGGCCCCCAAATCCCTTATTTCTCTTCCCGCAAAACGACCGGCTCGGCGGGCATTGAATCCGGGTGTTCGCCCCGAAGCAGCTCCGCCGCGATCTCGGGCGGCATGGGATTGATGAAAAATCCCGTTCCCCACTCAAAACCGGCTACGCGGGTTAATTTCGGCGTAATTTCCAGATGCCAGTGATAACGGCATGGAGCGTCCGATTCATGGCACGGGGAGGTGTGCAGCATAAAATTATAGGGCGGATCGTTGAGAATATTTTTCATGCGGCTCAACACATCGCGCAGAATGACTGCCAATTTGACTCGGCGCTCGCCGTCCAAGTCTTCAAAATGCGTTTCATGCCGCTTGGGCAGAATCCAGGTTTCGTAAGGGAAGCGGGCCGCGAACGGCGCCATGGCGATAAAATCGGAATTTTCCAATACGATGCGGCGTCCTTCGTCGATTTCATGCTGGATCATTTCACAATAGACGCATTGCCGGTGTTTGGCGTAATAGGCCTCTGCGCCCATCATCTCTTCATGAACCCGCTTGGGAACAATCGGAAGAGCAATAATCTGCGAATGCGGATGCTCCAACGAGGCGCCCGCTTCGAATCCATGATTCTTAAAGATCAAGACATACTGAAACCGGGGATCCCGCCGCAACGCCAGAATGCGCTCTCGGTAAGCATGAATGAGAGACAAAGCCTGTTCGTCGTCGAAATCCGCGATCGACTCATCATGGCGGGGCGTTTCGACGACAACCTCATGCGCGCCGACGCCGTCCATGATTTCATAAAAGCCGCCGGTTTGATGGGCCAAGACGCCGTCGCGCTCCAACGCGGGGAATTTGTTCATCACCACGCGCAGGCGCCAGCGCATCGACTCGTCAGAAGAAGCCGGCTCCCAATCGGTATAAATCGGTTCGGGCGTCTTCTCTTCATTGCCTGGACACAAGGGGCAGAATCCACCGGATTTCTTTTCTCTGGCTGCAGGAAAAGTCAAAGGCCTTTTAGCTCGTTCGCTGGCGACGATGACCCAGCGGTTAATTATGGGATCTTTACGTAATTCCGACATAAATTCCTACGTCAACCAAAATGGTTCGCATGAAAGCAAAACAGGGAAACCGAGCCTGCCTTTTTCCGGTTTCCCTGATTCCACACTCTCGAAGCAGACGATCCTATTGTAAGAACCAAGGCCAAAGCGGTCAATCGAAATCCGCAAAATAGAGAAAGATTCTTTGAATGGATTTTTCTACAAAAGTTTGCTACGCAGCCTGAAAATGTGTTACTAGTACAAAAGCAAATTCAATCTCTTATCCTGAACAGATATGAGCAGGAAAGAACCATAGAAAGTGTAAATTCTGAGAAGGAATCCTATTTTCGCATATTTTTGTTATCTTAATTCATGGGTCGAGATCAAGTATAATGATCGAAAACCAATATTGACTCATTTCTTCTTTAACCATGCGCATTGAGAAAATTGCGGCCATAACCGAGAGCGCCGAGCGGCGGGACGCTCTCGGCGTAAAAGACATTCCCTTCGAGCTGGCGGCCGATTTCAAGCCGACCGGCGATCAGCCGCAGGCTATCGAGAAGCTGGTGGAGGGTATTCAGAATCACGAAAAATTCCAGACTCTGGTGGGCGTCACCGGCAGCGGCAAGACGTTCACCATGGCCAACGTCATTGCGCAAATCAATAAACCCACTCTGGTTATATCCCATAACAAGGTGCTGGCCGCCCAACTGTACAGCGAGTTCAAAGAATTTTTCCCGAATAACGCCGTCGGCTATTTCGTCTCCTATTACGATTTTTACCAGCCGGAAGCCTATGTTCCCTCCAAGGACATCTACATCGAGAAGGAAGTGACCATCAACGACGAGATCGAGCGCCTGCGGCTGGAAGCGACGACCAACCTGATGGAGCGCCGCGACACGATCATCGTCGCCTCCGTCTCGTGCATTTACGGCCTGGGTTCGCCGGAGGATTATCGCGAGATGGTCTGCCCGATCGCCGTGAACGACAGCATCCCCCGCCAGAAGTTACTGCGGCGTCTGGTGGACCTGCAGTACATGCGCAACGATATGGATTTCCACCGCGGGACGTTCCGCGTGCGAGGCGATGTGATCGAACTGTTCCCCAGCTACGGCGACAACCCATTCCGCGTTGAGATGTGGGGCGACGAAATCGACCGGATTTTGGAGATCAATCCGATCACCGGCGAAGTGCTGGGCGAGCACGGTCGCTTGACCATCTACCCGGCCCGCCATTACGTCACGGCGCCGGAGCGGCTGCAGCGCTCCATCGAAACCATCCGCGAAGAGCTGCGCGAACGCCTGCAGACGCTGCGCAAAGAAAAC
>JAFGTC010000245.1 GCA_016934335.1 Candidatus Omnitrophota bacterium
AAGATAATCCTCTGATTTTTATTAGGTTGGATTCATTCGAACCATGGGAAAACGATGGCTGGTCGGGCTCTGTGGGAATCGGTGTTAAAAATTGTTTTTTTCTCTTCGTTTTTGAAAAAAGAGGCGCATTTAAATCTTTTGGAAAAGTCGCGAAGTGGTCTAAACATATATATCCTCTGGATGGCAACATTTCGAATTATATTAATGAATCCGTTTGAATGCCGGCTGCCGGAATCAATAATCGCATATACGTTCGATAGATGGATTCATTGTCTTGAATAGCATATACTTCATTTCATCTACACAACAAGTCAAAATCTCGATTATTTGGAATTATGAGACGGAGTCGCTGAACTCCGGATAACGCAGGTTGATTTCAAGCACTCTTTTTCGTATGATCTGCTGGGAAAACTCATCAATTTACATAATGGAAAAGCGATCCGCCGAGAACGACTGCGACTCATTTGGAAGACGAAATCAAAGGCTGAAGAACACATGGATGATCTCGAACAGCAGATAAAAAGTTGGAGCACATTTTATTCGCTTCAGAAAAAAGGGAGAAAGAAATTCGGCTCCATCTGGCGCATCCCTCTCTCTAAAAAATTAATGCACGTCATCGCTCCCTTGCTGCATGATGGGATGTCCGTTCTCGATGTCGGCGCCCATGACCGGAAACTGGAATCCAAAATAACTGCGCTGAATTCAACCATTCATTACAAGTCGTTGGACATCGATCCGTTTGGGAATCATGATTATCGTTCGTTTGATGAAATCAAGGAGAAATTTGACATTGCCATTCTATCGGAAGTTATCGAGCATCTCACTTTTCCCGAAGGGGTGCATCTGCTGCAACAGATCGAGAGCGTATTAAAACCGGGCGGCGCGATTGTCGTCTCCACCCCCAATATGAAGCATCCTCATCGATATTGGACCTCGCCCGACCACATAACGCCATACAATTTTGATGCGTTGGCGGGAATTTTGATGATGGCCGGATTTGAATTGGAAAACATGCATCGCATTCACAATCAGCCGTTTTTCCCATTTTATTTTCGCCGCTGGATCGGATCATGGCTGCATTGGTATCTGGATATTGATTTTGCCTTGTCCATTGTAGCCGTTGGACGGGCCTCTAAAAAAACATGAACCGCTTTTCTGTATAATTAAAATTAGGCGTTTTGCTGCTTTTATGAACGTTCTGTTTGTCGTCCCTCGCATCGATAAAGCCAGTTCTCGCTATCGCGTACTTCAATATGTAGATCCGCTGAAAGAATACGGCATTCAATCTCAAGTCATCCCATCGCCTAAGACATTGGCCGGTAAAGTGAAATTTTGGATCACTGCGCCGAAATACGATATTTTAATCATCCAAAAAAAATTGTATCAACCGTGGGAATTTCGAATCCTGCGTTCTTTGAATCGCCGCATCGTCTACGATCTGGACGACGCCGTCATGTTCAAAGATCGTGTGAATGAAACGGACGAACTCGTCAAAGAGCGAAAGTTCCCGGCGACAATTCGCAGCGCCGACTTGATCATCGCTGGCAACAACTATCTCCAAGATCAAATTGTCAGCATGAATCCACGCGTTGCCGTCTTGCCCACTTCGATTGATTTACGCCGTTACAAGATGAAAAGCGAACCGTCGTCTTGTTCGGAAATTCTGATCGGATGGATCGGCGCGCGCAAAACGCTTGTATATTTGAAAGATATCCAAGACGCCTTGGAAGCAATTGGGAAACGCCATCCTCATGTCAAAGTGAAAATAATCGCCGACGATTTTTTGGAATTCAAAAATATTCCCGTGATTCGCGCAAAATGGAGTCATGAAAAGGAAATCGAGATGCTGCAGAGTCTGGACATCGGCGTCATGCCTTTGCCCGATAACGCTTGGACGCGGGGAAAATGCGGGTTCAAACTTCTGCAATATATGGCTGTGGGCGTTTCGTCCATTTGCAGTCCGGTGGGAGTCAATCGTGATATTGTTGAGCATGAGGTCAATGGATTATGGGCCGGGTCGAAAGACGAATGGGTTTCATCTCTTTCAAAACTGATCGAAGATAAGCCGCTGCGGAGAAAATTGGGCTTAGCCGGCCGCTTAACAGTTGAAAGCCATTATTCGCTGGAGGTCAACGCACCCAAACTAGCCGGCTATCTGCATGAACTTATGAAAAGCAAATAGTCTGGATTTAAACAGCTCTGTATTTATTGTACTAAAAAGTCGCTAGGGGAAAAGACTCATCTTACCAACTCGCAGCGGATTGCGGAAGGATTCGAATGGGCTAGGGAACGAGTATAATACAAACCGCAATTGAAGAGAATCACCGGGACGGGGGAGCGGCGCGCGCAGCGCCAAGGAAGGAAGGAAAATTCGTGGATTTATCGGATCGATTTGCGCGGTTTTTAGGGTGGACTCCTCTGCTGATCACCCTGATTTGTCTTTTATACTATCCATTCCTGAATGATTATTATGTCTATTATTTAACCCCGGAAGACGGCATCATCGAGTATTTAACCGCCATCGCTGCGTTTGCGGCGTTTTGCATTTTGATGGTCTATATAGGGAAGGCGGCGTTTCGAAAAGGCTTTGACGCTCAACTTGGACTGCTGCTCCTTTTTGCCGGAGCCTGCTTGTTTTTTGCCGGCGAGGAGATCAGCTGGGGGCAGCGGATCTTCGGCATTGAAACCGAATCGGTTTCGCCCTGGCTGGCGAAAATCAATCGGCAGGATGAACTTACCCTGCACAATATCCGGGGTCTTGATCGTATGCGGCTAGTAGCGGATCTCTTTTGTCTCGTATGGGGGATTTTTGTCCCTTATTATTATGCCAAGAGACCGTTTCCTATTCTTTGGCTGCGCCCGTTTATGAGCCCTCGCTGGCTGGTTCCGGCCTATGCGACGGCGCTTCTGATCTCACTGCCGCGAAAAATCATCGAATTGTTATTCGGGGAATTTCAATGGCTCGACGATTTCCGGATAGGCGAATTCAAAGAATTCACCATAAGCATGATTTTTCTGTATTTCGCGATCCATCTGATTCTAAAATTCTCATCCGAGGAAAAGAAAGAAGAAGCCCCAGTGATCGAGAATGCGGATGAGCAACAGGATGATTCTTAAAAGGTCAAGTAAATTATCCCGCGGATTCGCCTCGTACGAAAAGTTGCATTGATACAATGAAAATCGCCATTGTCATCAAAGATTACACCCTGGATCGCGGCGGATTGGAGCGCTATGGAGTGCAGTTGAGCCGATTCCTGGCGCGGGAGGGCTGCGACGTTCATATTCTCGCTAATCGATGCACCGTTTCTTCAGAAGAATCCATCACGTGGCATCCGATCCCCATGTGGAAAAAACCCGCCTGGTTAAAGGTGATGAGTTTCGCCCGCTCCATCCGGCGTTATTTGCAGAACCATTCATTCGACATCGTCTATAGTTTAAGTCTCACCTATCCGACGGACGCCTTTCGCATCGGCGACCTGTTATTCCGTCATTGGTGGATCGTGCGCTTCCCCAATCCCATCCTGCGATTGGGGTATTCTCTGGTGCGGCACGTCTATTGGGCGAACACCTATCTGGAAAAACAAATCATGGCCGATGATTCTCCCGCCGTCATCATTGCCAATTCGCATTTAGGCAAGAAGCAGGCTCAATCCTACTACGGTGTTCGGAGCGAGCGAGTGCATGTGATCCATAACGGCGTCGATCTGGAGCGCTTCAATGTCGAGCAAGCCCGGAGGCGCCGGGATGAAATCCGCTCCCGATGGAATATTCCTCCTGCGTCGCCTCTTCTTCTGTTTGTCGCCAACGATTGGCAGCGCAAGGGTTTGATCACTGTTCTGCAAGCCATGGGAGAGATGAAATCATTGGACAATCCGCCTCACTTGCTTGTCGCAGGCAAAGGGAAGCCGCAAAAATATCAGAAATGCATTCAGGATTACAATTTGCAAAATCGAGTGCATTTCGCCGGCCGCGTATCCATCATTGAGGCCTGTTATGGCGCGGCGGATTTGTTTGTTTTTCCTACGCTTTATGATCCCTTTGCAAACGTCTGCCTGGAAGCTATGGCCTGCGGGCTGCCGGTGATCACCACCATGGAAAACGGTTTTTCCGAATTGATCGAACCGGGACGCAATGGATTTATTCTGCAAAATTCCGCCGATTTCCGCCAATTGGCTAAATGGCTGGAACTCGGCGATGATCCCGCCTTCTGGAAAACGATGGGGCTTCGAGCCGCAGAAACCGCGCAAGATCATTCGTATCAACGGACGGCGAAAGAAACAATGGCGGTGTTTGATGAGATCCATCGCCGCAAAACCCGCCTCAATTCCTTATCCCTACCCGACGCTTATCCCTCTCCCCTTTGCTAAAATCTCATTAGAATGGGGTTATTATCTTATGAGATTACATCTCGAGCGTTTGAAACGCGCATATCTCACAGCCGCATGAAAATGATGTTTCGATGAAAACAAAAGACTTGCATTCAATCGTCTCTGTTGGCATTCCTGTCGGCAGTCTGCTCTTGTGTACGATCTTTGCCTTGATTGGATCTGAGGCCTATTATCGATTTATCCTCTATGACGAAGGCGGTTATCTCGAACATTCCACGGTTCTGATGCTGATTCCGTCGGTGGTCATGGCATTCTGGATGTTTGCGCATCGGGAGCGATTTCCCAATTCATGGGTTGGGGCATGGGCGCTGCTGATGGCCTTGGGCGCCTTATACTTTGCCGGCGAGGAGGCCAGTTGGGGGCAGAATTACATCGGCTGGGCGACGCCGGATTGGTGGCAGGCGTTAAACGATCAAGGCGAAACCAATATTCACAATACGCACGGCGTTTTTGATCATCTGCCCCGCTTCTTTCTCACCTGTGCGTCCATCGTCGCCTGCATCCTCCCCTTGGCGGTTTATCGACGCCGCAAAACGTGGGATGAGGCGAAGGATTGGCGTGAATGGATCTTTCCCACCATGGCTTCTTTTCCCATCGCCTTGATTACGGCGCTGGTTGGTCTTCCACAAAAGTTATATCGCCATTATGGGGATAAAGAGGACGCCGTCTACGAGTGGTTCGATGCAAGGTTTCTGCGAGGGCATCACAGCGAACTCAAAGAGCATTTCTTTGCGATGTTTATCTTAATTTACGTCCTGTCGTTGTTCTATCGTTATTATCAATTCTATCAAAGACAGCCGGAATCGCCTGCTCAGGATTCGTAAGAAGAAAAGAAATCGCCGGATTCGAGGGAGCGAAGTACAACGTCTCCAAAGAATCCGGCGATCCAACTGCGGTAAAATGCGTTTTAATGCAAGGCTCCGCCGCCCTAGGCGGGATGACTCGCAGGGGCGGCGGGTCGCATCGAATATCTTACTTACGGCTCGGGCGCTTCCTGCACTGGTGGGAGCAGCCAGTCGTCTTTGTTTTGCTCCCACCAGTGGAGGCAGTATTGGCGCATTTGCTCTCGGGGGACGCCCGTTTTCTCGGCGGAGTCCTTCAAAGCGTCGTCCGTCCAATAATTGACGGCCTCGATGAGATCCTCGTCGCCTTCCTGGGTTTTTTCGATGGCGTAGGGCAGGGCGGGAATGCCGAGGTTTTTTATCACATTCAATATATTTTTTTTCTTTTCTATATTATTCAAATATTTGTAATTTTGATATTGCTTCTTAAAGATCTCATTGACCTCGAGTCGTCCTTTTTCCCACCATTTAATCCAAATTTCTGTGTTTTTGTTTGCTAAGAAACGATCGATTCCTACAAGCGTTCCCTCAGGAAATTTTCTTTTGGTAATTTTTTCCATGGCATGATATAGCAATTGCGAGGCAAAATTAGAATTGTCTTTCATGGATTTGTAAATATGCGGGAGGACTGAGGGGCCTAATTTGATGATATTAGAAAATGATTCATTTATTTCATCATCTACCAAGAATGAAGAAGGATGATTGTTATAATATTCGAGCCAATCAGACAAATAAGAATTAAATTTTTGCACAACATTACTGTCCGAAAATGAAAATGATATATTAAGAATATTGATGAAGCAGGTTAGGGCTAATAATGTTTTTCATTTGGTTTATTTTTAGCATAATAAAGTCTCTTTTAGTTATATTATTTCTTATTTTTTGAAATATCTGATAATATAACCATCCTTTCGCGGTTGCGCCGTATAGCGTGTTTCCGAAACGAGCGGAGGGCTGAATCGTGCTTTCAGCCCGCCTTATTTAACATGACGAAATCTAGTGAATCAACGTTGTTCGTCTTCTTTTTCGATATCCAGGTATTGTGGAATCAATTCGATGCGCCCACCTGGAATCGCCGTGTAGTTCATGTTTTCAACATGGCTGTTGAATAGAAGCGAGCATGGATTCATATTGATGGGGGCATTCACCAATGCGATTTTCCACAATCCTGGTTGTATAGTTATGATTTTTACATCATCTAGATTCAATGAATACACAAAGGGGCTTGAATGATCGGATGAATCGGCGCTTAGTAAAAGATATTCGTAAAAAGATCGATTCGGATCACTATGATACTCATTTTTTATCTCTCTTACCAAGTTTACTGAATCATTTAATGTGATATCGATTTTTTCAACATTTTTGTTGTTTTCGATCCATCCCAATCCATAATCATGATGATAATAATAAATGGTTTGCTCTTTCGAGAGATCCATGCAATGATAAATCAATCGACCTCGCGCATCGGCGCCGGATTCAAAACTGTCCAATCGGCTGATCATTTTTCGTAAATCGTTGAACGTGGATGAAAAATGATCGTTTTTCGGCAAATTAAGATTTTCAATAATATAAACGCCGGCAACTGGATTGCCGCGAACATCTTTGAATGTTAATTCAATGGACGACAAATCACCCGCCTCGATTGTTTTCTCTTCGTATTCTTCAATATCTATCGTATCAATATAACGCAATTTCCTTATATCTTGGTTGAGATCCATGTAATACACATTATACTCACCCCTGGGGACGGCTTCTAAGTTTACAACGCCCAGACCATCTTTAGATGCGGCGTTGAGTTCATTATACAGAAGATTATCGCCTTGATCCGCTGCTTTCAGTGAGACAGAATATTTTGTTATCGGCCGCCCCTGCGAATTCACAACCTTTATTCCATAATGCGTAATCTCTGAAAATACAAAGTTTCCCCTTTGGTCGTTTGTAAGATCGACTTTTATTTCGTTTTTGGATTTCAAAAATCCATCTTCAGCCAGTATTTTTAAGACTCCCTCTGTGGATAGATTCGCCGCGTAAGGAAAATCTAAATTTCCCTTTTGATCTGTTCGGGCTTTCGAAGAGTATTTTTTGTGACAAAACAGAAATGGCGTATGGCGGATCGGTTTGCCGGCTCCATCCAATGCCTGACATTGAAAGCGATGAATCTGCGTAAGACCAGTATTTATAAATACCTCGGTTGTTTGATTTTCATTTACCTTAAGCGGTTCGGATTGAAATTGATCATTGGAATGGGACGTGCGTAAAATAATATAATAATCTCCGGCATGCGCGTTTTCGAAAGTGAATTCACGATTGTTAACTTGGGTTGCGGCTATGGCTAAATCCGCATCTTTTTCGTCGTCAGTTTGGATGAGCCGATATAAGTAAGCAGAATGATGATTATACAATTCTGAATCGATGGCTCCCTTTATTTTACCGGTTTTCTCAAATTGAAAGCATGCGGTATATACCTCATCCTGTACCGGTATTGTTATTTCCGTGGTTGGATGCAGTCTTCCCGCTATTTTGCATTCATAATTCCCGGGGATCATATAAATGATATCATTTTTAGCCATATCGTCTGTCGTGAAGTACAGAAAATGATCGGGAACATTGTTCCGATATTTCATGTCCAAATTATCTGTTTTCAGATAAAAGGTTAAATTTTGAGCATTGAGATTTGTGCGAGACAGCATTACAGGAGTCAATTTTATATAGCCCAATTGAAAAATGCATTGGGCGTTTGTTGCCTTGATGCGGCAATCCATGTTAACATTTTGTATGTATTCATCTTTTACTAATGGAAAATATAATTCATCCTTTTCATGTGCGATTATGTAATCGCCAAACGGCAAGTCGCTATATTTATAACAATCATCTTGAACAATAAACTGAAAGACTTCTGATGAGTCGCTTGAAATGAGCGATACTTCTTTGTTTTGCAGTAGTTTTTTATTATTGATATCTTGAATGTGAAGCCGCACATCCGAACCTGCAGAATTATGTGAGCTCGTGATCGCTCCATCCACGCTTTTGTTCTCATCAAAAACGAATGTGGAGAGTGAAAAGGCAGCCGTCATCATGAAAATAACGGAAGGAAGGAAATATCGAATCATAATTATCATTTTATGCTCTTCTTTTCAAATTATACGTATCTATATAACATTTTCATTTACTACCATTGAAAAATAGCAAGAAAGAAGATCATTCACTCCTACTTGAAGATAATAAAATTCTAAAAAATTCCGTTATTTTATCTGTAAGAGCAACCCTTGCATCTAAGGATAAATAATAATCAAATCTTTTGTCAAGCAAAAAATGCGAACCGTCAGCTACAGTAGCTTACACTTTTTTTGAGGGATCAATCGATATCCGCAGCGGGTGGGGCTTTGAATGTCATACCCGCTTTTTCGTAAGGCTTGGATATAACGAAAAATCGTTTGTCTGCTCACTCCGAAGCGCTTTCCCAATTTGCCATTCGTCCACGCATCCGGTTCTTGTTCGATCAAATCGAGAATTTGAATGGTTCGTTGATGATTCGCCCTCATCATCCCCATGACGCCGATACGGCATCCTCCTTCCACAGATGAATTCTTCCAAACGATCGGGATAACCGCCCCCGCATGCCGCAATGTGCCACAATTCCAGGATATAACACATTTATTATTTTTGTCAACAAAATTATCAAAAAGTTGCTCGAGAGACTGGCGCGCCGGCGAGCGTCTTTTTCATTCATCGCCGGGCTTTACGGTTGAATTTTCCCGCCGGGTTGAATATCGTAGTTTGGATGTTCGAATATCGCTTCCACTCTTTTATTGCCGCATCTTACGCATGGAAGCGGTAAATTGAATCTTGGAGAGGCATAATGATAAAACAAGTCTGGATTTGCATGATTGGGGCGGCGCTCGTTTTTTCGATGTCGTGCGCCCAACAATCCGAAGATGCATCGAAGAAGGAAGGAACCGTTACGATGACCCAACAACCCTTTGGAGACGTCGAGGGAAAGCCCGTCGAGTTATATACGTTTACGAACGCCAACGGCATGGAAGTCGGCATTATGACCTATGGAGGCATCATCGTCTCCATCAAGACGCCGGATAAAAACGGGCAGACGGCCGATGTGGCGTTAGGCTTTAATTCGCTGGAAGGCTACCTGAAAGGTCATCCCTATTTCGGCGCTCTTGTCGGGCGATATGGAAACCGGATCGCGAAGGGCAAGTTCACCTTGGACGGTCAAGAATATACTCTGGCGATCAACAACGATCCCAATGCGCTGCACGGCGGCCTGAAGGGTTTCGACAAAAAGGTGTGGGATGCGCAAGAGATCGAACAGGACGGCCAGCCCGCGCTGGAATTGACCTGCTCCAGCCCAGACGGCGAAGAAGGATATCCCGGAAACTTGACCTGCAAGGTGATTTACAGTTTGAGCAATGACAATGAGCTCAAGATTGAATATTTCGCCGAAACGGACAAGGCCACTCCGCTCAACCTGACCAACCATGTGTATTTCAATCTGGCCGGCGAGGGAAGCGGCGACATTCTCGATCATGTCGTCATGCTGAAAGCCGGCAAGTTTACGCCCGTGGATGAAACCTTGATTCCCACAGGCGAGCTGCGGCCCGTGGAAGGCACGCCCATGGATTTCACCCAGCCGACGCGCATCGGAGATCGCATCGATGCGGACGACGAGCAGATCAAATTCGGCGGAGGCTACGACCATAATTGGGTTCTCGATAACCAAAGCGGGCAATTGGCGCTGGGCGGGCTCGTCACCGAACCGACATCCGGCCGGATTCTGGAGTTCTATACCACGCAGCCGGGCGTTCAGTTTTACTGCGGCAATTTCCTGGACGGTACATTAGTCGGAAAGGCAGGCAAGGCGTATGAAAAGCGGAACGGCTTCTGCCTGGAGACGCAGCATTATCCCGATTCGCCCAACCATCCTAATTTTCCCTCGTCGATTCTGAAGCCGGGCGAAACCTATCATCACGTCACGGTTTATAAGTTTTCGACGGAAAAATAGCGAAGAGTGTATCGGTACTTTTCGATTTATGAGTAATTTGTAGCGTTTTCTAGATAACGGCCAAATCGCAAACTTTTGAAGAAGCGGGAAAGGGAGTTGATCCTGATCCCGCTTCTTTTTTTTTGACGGGGGGAGAGATTGGGATTTTTTTGCAGGGCGGCGCCGTTTTGAATCAGTAGAAAGCGGAAGCGGCGTATTCAGCAAGTTGACTTGACGAGCACTAAACCATTTGGGAATATAGAAGACGGCTGGAACAAATAATGCATCTACAAAAAAACTGGATTTTTCCGGAGCCTGGCGCATGCGGCGCAGCATATGTTTTCTCGAAGGCGACATATTATTTACTATACAACGCCAAGCCCAAGATCATAAAGACGATTCTTAGGAGCACTCAATCGCAATAAATCCATTTTCTCTCAATACCGTTAAACATAGAGTTGAATTAATAAATAAAATATCAGGTTTTTCATCACATTATTACGGAGAGAAACGTTATGGACCGTTCCACTGTTCGCCCTATTGCGATGATCGCCGCATTGATACTAATCGGAGTCCTTCTCGGCGCTCAACTCTATACGATGAAGCCGCCCCCGCCCAGAGAGATCGGCTCGCCAGACCGGCTGTTTTCGGCGGAGCGAGCCAAGGCGACCTTGGATGAGCTGCTGGCGGAGGAGGCTCCACATCCCGCCGGGACGAAAGCCAACATTCAGGTTCGCAGCCGCATTGCGGAAAAGCTGGAATCGTATGGTTATGAAGTGGAGAAGCAGGATGCGGTTTATTATGCCGAAAACCGCGCCGCGTTCTACTCGCTTCAAAACCTGATGGCCAAATTGCCGGGCCGCGAAGACGGGCCGGCCGTCGCCGTCGTCGCACACCATGACTCGGTGGGCGCCGGTCCAGGCGCAAGCGACGATATGGCGAACGTGGCGGCGATTCTGGAAATCGCCCGCATGCTGAAACAGGAGGAGCCGTTCCGCAATCCCATTCTCTTTTTGATTACGGACGGGGAGGAGCATTGGCTTCTGGGCGCCAAGTCGTTTATGGAGGAGCATCCCTGGGCGAAAGAGATCGGGGCTGTCATCAATTTGGAGGCGCGCGGGACCGCCGGCCGCAGCATCATGTTTGAAACCAGCGACAAAAACAGTTTGTTGATCGACGCGTACACCCGATCCGTGCGGAGCCCCGAAGCGGCTTCCATCTCGTATGAAATTTACAAACGAATGCCCAATGACACGGACTTTACCGTTTTTAAAAACGCCGGCATCCCGGGGATGAACTTTGCGTTCATCCAAAACAAAGAACTGTACCACACGGCCTTGGACAATCGAGAGAATATGTCGTTGGGAAGCCTCCAGCATCAGGGAGAAAGCGTCTTCAACGTCGTGAAAAAACTGGCGAATATGGATCTCAATTTTCCCTCTCTCGAGAATCGAGTTTATCAAAGCCTTTTCGGCGTCTGGTTCGTTTCCTGGCCGGAATCATGGAATATCTGGGGGCTTTGGATTGACTTTGCGCTTCTTATGTTTGTTCTTTTTGTCTTGATGAAATATAAGTATCTGGATAAAAAAATGTTGGGATGGGGAGTGCTCGCGTGGGCTGTGGTTGTAGTCGTGACCGTATTCGGCGCGTCGAGTTTGATGAAGGGATTATCCGCCCTGTCGGGCGTCGCGGAGCCCTGGTACGCCTTCCCCTTGGCGTCTCGAATCGCGCTGGCGGGATCCGTGCTTTTCCTGGGCTGGATTCTGGGCCTGTATTACGCCAAGAAAGCGGGATTCTGGGGATTGTTGATGGGGAATCTGTTTTGGTGGACGATTGCGGCGATTGCTTTGGTTTACTCGGCGCCGCTTGCCAGTTATGTGGCTTTGGGGCCATTGGATGCGGCGGCGTATTTACTTTTCGTGATCTGCTTCACGCCGCTGAAAAAATATTTCTTCTTCCGGGAATTAGCCGCTCTGATCCCCGCACTGGTTACGGCTTTTCTTTGGATCGGAATGGCTGTGGCAATGGATTTGGCGTTCGGGCTGGCGAAAAGCGAATGGATCGCCTTCCCCATCGCCTTGATTCTTACATCGCTGCTGCCGTTGTGCGCCGTCGACAAAGCGCGGAGGAAATCGCATAAGATCCTGTTGACGCTGACTCTTCTTGTGGTCATCGGTTCTTCGGCGGCCGCCTTGTACTTCCCCCCATTTTCCGAAACGGCCCCGCAGCGCATTA
>JAFGTC010000246.1 GCA_016934335.1 Candidatus Omnitrophota bacterium
GAATGCGCGAGGGGGCCGGATCCGACATAGGGAATGCCGACCATTTCCAGGATCGAAGGAACGTGAGTGTAGCGCGCCTGCCCCTGTATCCCATAGGATACATTGAAAACCATACCGGGAATTTCACCTTTGAGAACCCGGGGCATAAAATGCTCCAGATTTTCGATCAAATCCTTGTCTCCTTCAAAGGCGCGAACTTGATGACCTCCTTTTTTTAAAGAATCACAGATTCGATGAATGGCCTTCAGACCGTATCTTTCCCGATTGGGGATTCCAAAAAGGTTGATGACTCGTTGGCTTTGACGATTGAAAACAACGGCGATTTTCATAGGCGGCCACAATTTCCTTACATTCTATGGAACCAAATCAGACCGGGCGGGCGCCCGGTCCTTTCGCTGAGAAAAAACTCAAACTGAGAGAATTTTCCTCGGGTTTGGAGATTATGCAATGGGAATATGGAACTATATTTGGGCCGGGGGCGGCTCCATCCGATCTTCGATCGCGATCCTGCTTTTCGGATCGACTAGAATGAAATCATCGCCGGAAAGAGCATAGGGCGGTTTGAGAAAAACCTTGGATTCACCCTTGGCGCGAATGGCGACGCCTCCTTCTCCGCTGATGGCCCCAGAGAATGTAATGATGGAATTATCGTAAGCCTCGATGCAAATTCCATCCTCCTTGGCCACGATATGACAATTCTTTAAAGTCACCTCTCCCCGGCGACACTGAACCGAGCCTTCCACGCGAACATCGGAAATCGAACAATTTTTGGCGTCTTGAATGGTAACGGCGGGATGTCCTTTGGATGATACGATTCGAGTCTTTTCTACGCTGGCGCCCTGAAAGCGAACCGTGGAAGAAATTTTGACTCCCTCCTCAATATTGTAGGAGCCGCTCCCTAATATTATATTGAGAGGAATATGAGGATTTTCCTTCCGAGCGCGATCGACAAGTTCTTGGATGGACATGCCCTGATCCGGCCCCAGCGTCTCGGTCACGCCCCGCTCTCGTTTGAGATACCGCCGATTGCGATAGATGAGAACCGTCATGACGACCAAAGCAGCAAGCAGAAACAATTCAAGGGCAATGATCCATGGTCCGAAATCAAAAGCGGCCGCAGCGATAATCATAACCAATCTCCTACCGCATTTCCTTGAAGCGGGAAATGAGTTCTCGCACAACACCAACGACATGAACCGAGGACGAATGCTTGGCTATTCGGATTGGCTTGGATAACGGTCCGCCCTGGAGCAAGATCTGATCGCCCATTTCATAATATCTTCGCAGACAGAGCCGGTCGTCCAATTGAACCACTACGAGATCTTCATTTTCCGAGGCGCCGTCAATTTCATAAACGGCCTTGCATCCCGGCCAGACGCCGAGGGGCATATACGCTTCTGTTCTTACAATGCATGATTCATAATTTCGCTCCGGGTGGAACCAATCCTGCGGCAGCCCCAAATATCCCAATCCCGACTCCGGTTCGAATTCATCACAGCCCGGTTGAATTTCTCCAATAATAGGGATATGCCGAATGCTGTCGCCGCCCTGCTGTTGAATGGGGACCGTCTCCACGATCGATTGAGCCGGCTCCTCCATGATATTGTCCATTGTGCGCCATGCTTCATGAGGAGCGATCACTTCGGGAAGATGTTGTTCGTTGACCTCATCTTTGGCTTCATCAATGGTTTGATGAAGATATTGAAAAAACGCATCAAATTGCCGGCCGCTTTGGAGCATCGTTTCCCGCCGCTCCGACGACCGGCGGCACAACAGCTGCTCGTCGGGCGTTAAAAGCAGCAAGCCGTACAATCGGCCGAGAAACGCCAGCCATATCGACGGCTGATCGCCTATCTGATTCTGCGTCCAACGGCGGAGATCGTCTCGCGAATTCAAACTCGCCAGTTCGCTTCGAGTCGATCGGCCCATTCCCGGAAGGTTCATCGCATCCAGATGAAGAGAGGCGGCGTTTGGAACCGACTCAAAAAGAACGTCGAGTTCCTGTTGGAGCCGAGTCTCAATCGATTTCTGCGGGACGCATACCTTGTTGCCAGCCAAGACGTATCCGACTTTGCGCGTCGCTTTGACAAGACTTTGCAACTCGCGTTGTTTTTCGGCGGCATCGATAAAAGAGCGCTTCTCCTCGGTGCGAAGAAGGAGCAGAGAAGCCATTTTCTCAACCAAGGCGGAAGGCGGAGGCGGCTTGAAGCCGCTTTCCATCTGTGCGATATACGGCGACGAGAGCCCCAGACGATCAGCCATATCCTGCTGCGTCATTCTACGGCGCTGGCGATAATCGCGAAGCAATTCTCCAAAAGCTTTCAAAGTTCTCCAACTCCCTTGCTGATTGCTAAAAAAGCCTCTCTCATCTTAAACGACTTTTCACGAGTCCACAATATTTTGGACATCGAAACGTTACAAAGCGGAAGCGCCCGATCGCGCCATGACGGCATCCCACAACTCCACGCCGAGCGACTCGGCGATCACTTCGCATTTGGCCTTCAGGATGAAATAAATGTTTTCGGGACGGCCGTGAAGAGTTTCGTAATTGGCTTGACCTTTGGAGACGATCAAGTCCGCTTCCGAGAAAAATCGCTGTAAACGATCCCCCATTTTTTCCCAAACCGTGCCCAATTCGGATTCTCCATTGTCGATCACGGAGACGATATCCGCCAGTCCGGTCGTGCGGGCGTCTTCCATCGTAGCGTCGTTCAAAACGGGGAGGCGGCGGACGACGGCGACGATTCGAAAACGAGGATAGAGACGCAAAAGTTCTTCGATCAACAAACGATCGAATACGATTTCGCCGGCGTTATCGCATAGATACAGCAAAAAAGGCGAGTCTTTCTCTTCATGCAAGCGGCTGCATTCCTCTTTGAAAGCCCGGTAATCGTCGCGGCGAAATCCATTCCGCAGAACGTTTTCCATCGCAGCATGAATATCGAAATGGTCATGGACGCCCAAATCGATGATATTCCCGCACGCCGCCAGTTGGCAGGCAAGATGCAGGGAATCCGTACTTTCCGACAATCGCTTTTTTAATTCCGGATACAACGACAACGCCATTTCATTATTCGTGCGTTTGACTTCACGGAAGGGATCTCCCGATTGCGCATGTTTTTCTCCGGTGCGAATGGCGATCAGCGACAATTCCGCCGGAGAAAGACAGGCGTCAGCGTTGTCAATGCGCTCATCCAATTCGCGCTGCAAACGATTTTCACGGTCTTGATTGGAGGCAATACCCTGATTCTGGATACTTAAATGATAAATTCGAACGCCCTGGCGCTTCGAACATTCAATGCATTGATTTTGAAATCGCATAAATTTAAATCCTTACTTTTCTTGATAAAAAATATTACATTACATTTTCTTCCAAACATAGGGAATATCCAAGTCCAACTTGCTTCTATCTTGAAAAAGTCAACGGAGCGATGAATTGATCGAGCGTCCCGGCGGATTAACGAAGCGGATGCTCCGCAATCATATATTCACGAACAGGCTTTCCCTGAATGAGATGCTCCTGAATGATGCGCTCCAAAACGTCGGGCGTACAGGATCGATACCAAATCCCTTCCGGATAGACGACGGCGATGGGGCCGTCCGTGCAAATCCGCAGACAGTTGGCTTTGGTGCGAAAAACGCCGCCCTCGCCGGTCAGATGCAACTCTTCCAGGCGCCGCTTCAAATAATCCCAGGATTGCAGACCGATCTCTTTGGCGCAGCACTTCGGTTTGCTCTGGTCGCAGCATAGAAATATATGGCGCTTGATTTTGTGGACGGCCATACGACCGATCATGTGTTGCATGAGATCATCCATATTCGAAGCTCCATGCATCGGAATTAAATCGCTGCCTGACGCAATTATAGAGATGATTCGCCAAAATCGCATATCGGCAAACCGGCAAACATGAAAAAAGGAGGCCGTTCTGTAGCAGCCTCCCTTTATCGTCAATTATCGAACGCAATGGTTACCTCATTCTTCCAATCGAATAGAGTTGAGGCGCCGCTTCGCGCTTGGCCGGCTCTTCGTGGAATTGATCGGGATGCGGACGGTCTCCCAAAGGATGAGTGCGGCCCCAATAATCGCTGAAGGACTCGCCTACGAATCGGTTCTCAGCGAATTCCTCCAGATACCCGCGAACGAGATAGGGAATCTCTTCGAGCGAAACCATTTTCTTTTCCAATCCCGCCAAACGGTCGCCGCGATGGGATCCGCCTACGTAGACGACATATTTACCCGGCGATTTCCCTACGAATGAGATGTCGGCGTTGTAGGGGCGCGCGCAGCCGTTGGGGCAGCCGGTCATTCGAATTAAAATCGGCTCGTCCTGCAGATGGAACTCGTAAAGATAAGCGTCGATCTTGCACATCAAATCCTGGAAAACCCGCTCGCTCTCAGCGAGAGCCAAGCCGCAGGTCGGTAAAGCCACGCAGGCCATGCCCATCTTTCGAGTCTCCGTCAGACTGTTTGCATGGGGAATCTCGTATTTTTCCAGAATGGATTCAATCTCCTCTTTGTTTGCGGGATCGATATCATGAAAAATAATGTTGCAGTTGGGCGTTAAGCGAATCGGCAGGTTGAACCTTTCGGCGATTTCCCGAAATCCGCTCCGATATTTGACTTGTTCCGCATCGTGAATGCGCCCTTCGGGAACCCAGACGCTCAAGAATAATTTCCCGTCGCCTTGTTCATGCCACCCCAACATATCGGAGACAGTCCGCCACACAACCTCTTCCGGTTCAGACAACTCAATCTGTTCATCCAAGCGGGATCGCACTTCCGATCGGAGCCATCCTATGCCCCGCTCTTCAATCAGGTATTTCATTCGCGCCCGCTTGCGGTCTTCTCGATTGCCAAAATCGCGCTGTGCGGTCACAATCGCCTTGCAAACTTCAACGACATGCTCACGAGAAACATAGAAGATCGGTTTGCCCAATACGGGATAGGTATTTTTCTTGCCGTGCGACATCCCCATGCCGCCGCCTACGATGAAGGTATAACCTAGGACTTTGTTTTCCTCTACATGAGGTACCAAACCAATGTCTTGACTGTACAAATCGACATCGTTTCTGGGCGGAACGGCGATGCCGATCTTGAATTTACGGGGTAAATAGACGTCGCCGTAAATATCATCCTCTTGCGGCTCGTTTCCAAGATCCAATTTTTCATCATCCAGCCAAATTTCACTGTAGGCATGACTTTTAGCGGAGAATACGTCTTTGAGATCCTCGGATAGAGCCTGAATATCGCGGTAGGCCGGCGAATCCAAGGGCAGCGGCGACGCCATGACATTGCGCACAACATCGCCGCAGGCGCCCCATGTCGTGAGGCCGGAGCGGTTGATTTCCGCAATGCACTCCTTCAAGTCGCCCTTCATGACAAAGTGGAATTGAATTCCCTGCCGGGAAGTGATGCGAAGAGTTTTGTCGCCGTACTTTTCCGCGACGCCGTCATGCATTAGATACTGTTTCGACGTCATGCGCCCTCCGGGAATCCTGCTGCGCACCATAAACATATAAAATCGATCCAATTTCTGCTTGCGCCTCTCCACCCGCTGATCCCGATCGTCTTCCTCATACGCGCCGTGAAATTTAATGAGCTGGTGATCGCTTTCACTCAAAGTCGCCGCATCCGACATCAGCGCCTCTCGGAGAGTTCCCCGCAGCTGTTGACTCTCTTTTTTTATCGCTTCCACATTCGCCATAATTGCACCTGCCATAAAACTGAATTGGTCAATCCTTGATTTCTCATTCATTCCAGTCAGAAATCCATTGTTATTTTTATATTATATATCGATCATAGATATCAATCAAGTAAAATATGATAATTTTTATGAATTTTATAAAGATTATAGGCTTTGCAAAAAAAACGGAGGATGCATGATCCTCCGAAATAGTCTGTAAAGCATTTATTTACAGATGGTTAGTAATTAATTCAGGATCGCCCCATGTGTTGATAGGGTGCGCGTTCCGGCCTTTCCAACATCTCATTGGCCTCTTTATCATTCTTAAACAATTCATTCTCGGCATCCCAATATAATTTGCGTTTGAGCATGCCGCAGATGTTGGCCAGATGACAAACCGAAACGGACCGGTGGCCGATTTCGATGTCGCAAACGGGCTTCTCACGGGTTTTGACGCAATCGAGCCAATTCTGCATGTGGTTATCGCTCTTATAAAGCCGAATATCGGATGAGGTCAGCGGCTCTTCGAAAATCCCTTCCGGATCCGCTTTGTTTTCGCCTCGAGTCACCCAGATGGAGCCTTTGGTTCCTTTGAAGGTGACGCCGCCCTTGTTTTTGTTTCCGAAATAGACTTTTACATCGTTGGGATATTCAAACGTAAAATCGAAACTTGTGAACGTCGTATGATAGCCTGGACTGACTTCGGCGGCGCCTTCGACGGAAAGCGGACCGGATCTGTCCATCCCCAATCCCCACTGTGTGATATCCAGATGATGAGCGCCCCAGTCCGTTACATTGCCGCCGGAGTAGTCGAAGAACCAGCGGAAGTTGACATGGCATCGCTGGGGATTGTAAGGTACTTTAGGAGCGGGTCCGAGCCAGAAATCCCAATCCAATCCATCCGGCGCGGGTTCGTCGGGAACGGCTTGCAGTCTTCCGCCGCCGCCGATGCCGACGCTGACGCTTTCGATCTTGCCGATGCGACCGTTGCGAACATATTCGCACGCCTGGCGAAATTCTCTGGCGGAGCGCTGCTGGCTGCCGGTTTGGAAGATGCAGCCGGTCTCGCGGGCGACGCGCACCAAATTGCGTCCTTGATTCAAGAACAATGTCAGCGGCTTCTCGCCGTAAACGTCCTTCCCCGCCCGCATTGAATCGATATACAGTTTGGCGTGCCAATGATCGGGAACGGCAATGATCAAGCCGTCAATATCTTTCCGATCCAGCATGCGGCGATAGTCGGCGTATCCTTCAACCGCCTTAGGAGGCATGGCGGCGTTTCGCATGCCGCCTCCGCTTCCATCCACCCAGACGCGGTCGAGTCCCATCTGGTCGTCGATGATCTTCATGGCGTTCAAAAGAAAATCGCGGTCGACATCGCAGATCGCCGCAATTTCTAAATCTTTCCTTCTCAACACATCCCGAAGATGATCCATCCCGCGCCATCCCAAACCAATCATCCCGACGACGACTTTATCACTGGGAGCATTTTGTCCCATTACGGAACCGGGAACAATGGATGGAATCGCCGATCCCAATCCCAGCCAGGCGGCGGATTTGCCCGTCGTCTTTAGAAAATCTCGTCGAGTTTGCTTCCGTTTATTGCTCATAATCAACCCATTCCTTTCTCAAGCGCTTCAGTTTTTCTGTTATTATGAGTGCAACACATCCGATAATCAAAGACCATGAAGAACATCCGGGAAAAATCAACGCCAACCGATTGGCGGGGAAAGACATCACAAAATCACAATAAATATCGCGATCGGATTGACATCCATGTCGAAAAAAAGTAATATTTGGACGATAGACCCCGAATAGGGGGATATTTTTTTGCACCGAAGTTTTCCAAAAAGACAGTAAATCATTGAAATAAAATAAGATGCGTAAAAGCTTGCGCGTAGGATCGGTTCCATGAATGAAAGCCTTCTTAAACGCATAATTGATACCATAAAAGGAACGAAGTTCGTGCAGGGCAAATTCGGCGGATTTCTATACGGCGTCCTGACCGAATTAGACACTGTCACATGGCCCAGTAAAGACGAAGTCTACAATTCTACGGTAGTGGTCATTATAACCGTAGCGCTCTTTGCTATCTACAGCGCCGCCTGGGATATTATCATGAAGTTCGTCCGAGATATTCTTTCCGTGCTGTACTAGATGAAAAGAAGAATCAGACTCAAATTTTTTAAACGAGTTATAAACGAGTGAGCGGTTAAATCGATCATGGCAATGAATTGGTACGTCATCCATACTTATTCCGGATTCGAGAATAAGGTGAAAGAGAATATCGAATCCACCGTACGGATGGAGGGATTGGGGGATCGCATCTCCCAAATCCTAATTCCCACGGAGGAAGTCGTCGAAATTCGCGACGGCAAACGATCGATTTCAACCCAAAAAATATTTCCAGGATATGTCATTGTTGAAATGGATTACGATGACGACACCTGGGCGCTCATCAAGAACACGCCCGGCGTAACCGGGTTTGTCGGCACCGGCCGCACTCCTGTTCCGCTCAGCGAAGAAGAAGTTAAAAATATCCAATCCCACATGAGCGAAACCGAAGACAAGCCGCGTCCCAAAATTGTGTTCGAAGTGGGCGAACAAGTCAAAGTCATCGAAGGCCCCTTCTTCAATTTCTCGGGGTATGTTGCCGAGATCAACGAAGAACGCGGCCGCCTGAAAGTCATGGTCGACATCTTGGGGCGTTCAACCCCGGTTGAATTAGACTTTCTCCAGGTGGAAAAAATTTAAATGCGACGTAAAATAGTTCTGCGAATCTACGCTTTTTAATGAGCGTTCAGGAGATAGAATCATGCCTCCCAAGAAAGTAATGGCGCAAATCAAGTTGCAGTGCCCCGCGGGTCAGGCCAATCCGGCGCCGCCGGTCGGCCCCGCGCTCGGACAGCACGGCATCAACATCATGGATTTCTGCAAGCAGTTTAACGAGCGAACGAAGGATCAGATGGGAATGATTATTCCCGTCGTGATCACCGTTTATCAGGATCGTTCGTTCACGTTCATCACCAAGTCGCCGCCGGCCGCCGTCCTCATCAAGAAAGCCGCCAAATTGGCGAAAGGCTCCGCTGTTCCCAATCGCGATAAAGTGGGGAAAGTGACCAAGGCGCAGTTAGAAGAAATCGCAAAAGTTAAAATGGATGATCTCAACGCGTTTGATGTGAATCATGCCTCCGACATGATCGCAGGAACCGCACGATCCATGGGAATTGAGGTAATCGACTGATGCCTAAACGAGGAAAACGTTACCAAAAATCAGCCGAAGGTCTGGATCGCACCCAGACGTTCAATCTGGATGAAGCCATCAAGCGCGTCAAGGAAGCCGCGGGCGCGAAGTTTGACGAAACCATTGAGTTGATCGTCAACCTTGGGGTCGATCCCAAGAAAGCCGATCAGCAAGTGCGCGGGACGGTTTCTCTGCCGAACGGAACGGGTAAAACCGTTCGCGTCGCCGTTTTTGCGGAAGGCGACCTGGCGGCCGCCGCTGAGGAAGCCGGAGCGGACATCGTTGGCAGTGAAGACCTGGCTAAAAAAATTACGGAAGGCTACCTGGATTTTGACATCGCGATCGCCGCTCCCGATATGATGCGCCACGTCGGTAAATTGGGTAAAGTGCTCGGCCCCCGAGGCCTAATGCCCAACCCCAAGACGGGCACCGTCACAAAAGATATTGCGAAGGCGGTTGAAGAATTCAAAGCCGGTAAAATCGAATATCGCGCCGACAAATCGGGCGGCATTCACGTTCCGGTCGGCAAAGCTTCCTTTACGGAAGTTCAACTGCTGGGCAATCTGCAAGTGGTTATTCAAGCTCTGCTGCGCGCCCGACCGACTTCCGCCAAAGGCGCATATATGAAAAGCATGTACCTTGCCGCCACCATGAGCCCCAGCGTCCGAGTGGATATCAGTACGCTGCGCGATTATGCGCGCGCCGCGTAAACGGATTCGGGACAAGGAGAAACGCTTTCACGAAAAAAAACTCATTCAATCGAAGACCGCAGGTTCCTGTTCGGGTAAAAATTTCCTGCCGAGATTGATGTCAACCGATCCAAACCGCTTTACTCTATCCTCTCACTGGATAGTCTCTTGCGTAGATCCAAGGCTCAATCTCTCTTCGAGATTGAGCCTTTTTCGTAGAGAACGATCATGAAAACGATTTACTTCGTACGCCACGGACAAACCCAGTTCAACCTGGAGAATCGCCTCCAGGGATGGAACGATTCCCCCTTATCGAGCCGGGGGGAAGCGCAGGTTCAGAAAGTCGCTCAATCGCTGGCGCCTTTGGGAATTCAACGCGCATGGGTCAGTCCGTTGGGAAGAGCCCGTCAAACGGCGTCCATCATTCAAGATGCGCTCTGCATCGAGATCGAGCCGGTTGACGAACTGCGCGAAGTATCGTTTGGCGCTTTCGAGGGGAATACCCTTGATGAACTCCGTAAAAAATTCCCCGGACAATGGGAAAAACGGCAGGCGGATAAGTGGAACTATCGTCCGCCCGAAGGCGAGGCGAATAAAGACGCCGTGCCTCGCGCTCAAAACGTGGTCAGCCGCATCGAAAATTGGCCCCCATCCGATCCGTTGTTGATCGTCGCTCATTTCGCCATCAACCGCATCGTTCTTTCTCTGCTCGCCGGGCTGACTCCCGACGAAACCGTGGAAATGAACGTCGCGCATTGCACGATTTACCGGGCGACGCAGCAAAACAGTCATTGGACGTTGAGTTACAAAGACGCCGAATCGCCTTATGACGATTTTCAGGAAGGCTGGCTGCGGCAATAAGATCCTATCCGCCCGACGGGCGGCTGAAGGATGATTCAAACCGAAATTCATCATTACCATCATTTAGAATTGAATAGGAAAGGAGGTGAAAGCGGCATGCCGATGAGACGACCTGACAAAGAAAACCTGGAACAGGAATATCAACAAACTCTCAATAATTCAGCCGGTATTCTGCTTTTCGATTATCGCGGCCTGACCGTCGAGGAAATTACAGAACTGCGCAGCAAAGTGCGCGCAGCGGGCGGAAGCATGCGCGTGGTTCGAAACCGCATGTTGAAGCGCGCAATCAGCGACCGGCCGTACAGCCAGCTCGGCGATTTGTTGTTGGGGCCCAACTGTGCGATTTTTGCCGGCGATGATCCCGTATCGCCTGCGAAAGCCTTGGTGGAATTCGCCAAGACTCACGATAAAATCGAAATTCGAGGCGGCGCCGTCAACGATGCATTCTTAACTGCGGCGCAAGTGGATCAGTTGTCGAAAGTTCCGCCGATCGAGCAGCTGTACGCGCAGATTCTGGGCGGCGTCAAAGCCCCCGCCAGCAATATACTGGGCGGCGTCAAGGGCCTGCACAACAAACTGCATGGACTTATGAAGGCGTATTGCGACAAATTGGAAGAAGCCGCGTGATTCATGATCAC
>JAFGTC010000247.1 GCA_016934335.1 Candidatus Omnitrophota bacterium
GGCATGCGAGTCAACATCACGGCGTGAATCAAAATATCGGGGCAATAAATTCGAAAGTCGGTTTCACCGGCCAAAGAGTGATCCAGAGAGGCGCCCGCCAGCGTAAACGAATGCTGCTGCCAAATTCCGCTGTCTCCCAAAAAAACCCGGTCGCTTCTCAGCTGCGCATTCCCTTCTCCATCCAGATACATGTAATCCAACGAGAGCGCGCCCTGCCCTTTATCCAAATAAGTCACCGTCACAAAAAACGTCCCCGTGGCGGCGACCAAATCATCCGAAGCGGCCTGAAAATAAAAGTATTTTTCGGAGGAATTTTCCGACGGTTTGATCCCGCGCCGGCCTAGATAAGTTTCCGCCTCATATTGAACGCCCTCCGGATTCTTCATAGTCAGGCTGCGAGTCTGCTTGGGCTGCGTGAATATCACATAGGCGGACGGCGATCCGTCTTTCAGTACGGGGAAAAACGAATTTCGCACATTTTGTTGATCTTCCGCATAGCCCTTCATAGAGAAAAGGATGGATAGCGCAATAGATAACGCAATAAAAAAAAGAGTCTTTTTCATCGTTCCCGTTCCTTAATAACATAACTATCAAGCAATTATATCAAAACATCGGCGACTCGTCTTCCAGTATGATGCAGACGCCGGAAAGTCGGCATGCGAAATAGCATCCCGCATTCTTTTGAAACATTCGCCTATAGATAAAAAAAAAGGCGCCGCCGCATGCAAAACTCATGAAAAAAAATATTTAAACCACCCTGGTTTTATAAAGTAAATTTTCTAAAATGGGGTGTCATTAATATCTTATATAGGATGAGGATGCTATCATGATTAGAAGAAAAAATGTGGAATTCGGATTGTTGTTGGGAGTTATCGTTTTTGGCCTGACAATTTCACTGCCTCTGACAGCTGCGCCGCAGTCGGGAACGCCTATGACGATTGAACCGCCTTTGGGACTGCCGCCGGTTCCCATCCCGGACGATAATCCCATGACCGTCGAAAAAGTCGAACTGGGCAAAATGCTCTACTTCGACAAACGCCTCAGCAAAGACAAAACCCTGTCCTGCGCAACCTGCCATATCCCCGAACACGGCTATGCGGAGCCTCGAGAAACCTCATTGGGCATCAAAAGCCAACTGGGGCCGATCAACGCGCCGCCGGTCATCAACTCGGCCTATGCAACCTCTATGTTCTGGGACGGGCGAATGAAAACATTGGAGCAGCAAGCGGCCGGACCGGTGGATAATCCGATCGAAATGGGTCACGATATTGAAGAAGTCGCCAAGGAAATCAATGCGATTCCCGAATACCAAAAACGCTTTGAAGACGTATTCGGGCAGCCAGCCGACAAAGATACAATCACCAAAGCCATCGCCGCTTTTGAACGGACGCTTCTGGCGGGGAATTCTCCCTTCGACCGCTACCAGAACGGCGACGAAAACGCCATCAGCGCGGAAGCCAAAGAAGGCTGGCAGTTATTCCAGCAGAAATTATGCGCGACTTGCCACCAGCCGCCCGTCTTTTCTAATTGGGGCTTTTATAACGCCGGCGTCGAAGTAGTGGACGGTAAAATTCCCGACGGTCGATTTATATTCACGAAGAGCCCGACAGACAAAGGCTCTTATCGCGTCCCTCACCTCCGCAACCTGAAAAATACAAGCCCCTATCTGCATGACGGAAGCGCCAAAACCATTGAAGAAGCGGTTCGCTTCATGGCCAAAGGCGGCATAGACAACGCCAACTTGAATCCCCTCTTCCGCGCCATCAAAGCCCAGAAAATCACCGATGATCAAATCAAAAAGATCACGGCGTTCCTGGAATCGCTGACCGGCGAATATCCAATTATAGAAGAACCCAAACTGCCGTAATTCTCTAGTAATTCTCTATTTGAGGATTCTTTGTTTTGGATTAGAAAATGCCAACAATCTAAGGGGGATGTGTTCAATGATGAATGAATTATTATGGATAGCTCTGTTCGGGGCTATCCTTTTTACTTGCAGCGGCCTCCTGACTATTTGGGCTCATTTCAAGAAAAAAGATCTTCTGCGAAATATGGGGCTATACGCTGTCACCCTGCTCGGCCCGATCACTCTGGGCGTCTGTTGGAAGGCCCAAATGCAGTTAATGGAAGCAGACGGCGTTATTTGGGCGCGTTTAATGTCGGGCGACGCCTCCATCGTCTGGGCGATCGGCAGTGTGGGATTGATCGCAGGCGCCGGATTGGCGCTTGGCGCCTTATCGCTGCTGGAACGCGCGAAAGGCATTTATGTAGGCGCACTGGCGTTTGCGCTGCTCTGGGTTGTGATTTTTCTGCATCCAACTCCGCATTACGTCCCGATGCCCGCCTGGCTCGACAAATTGATCTGGTTTGCCCTTTTGGTCGGCGGAGCGGCTTTCTGTTTAACAATTTACATGAAGTATCGGTCTTATCTCAAGTTGTTTCAGTTGCCTGTAATTATCGCCGCCGGATTGTTTCCTATCCTGGCGCTAGCCTATCCCGCCGCGCTTGTTCAAGTCTCCCGACCTCTTGATCTAAGCCAACTGCCCCCCGATCAGCAAATCAAACAGATGGGCTGCCTCTCCTGTCATAGTATGAAGGGGGAAGGATACCCGATCCCCGGCGAAGGTTTAGAATCCGTCGCCAGCCGCAAGGAAGACGTTGTTCGAGCGTTTTTGGCGGATCCAAGCGCAGAGAATGCGTTGAAGTTCGGCATCCGCACCAATCCAACAGGCGATATGGCGGGCGTTCGACTTCGCGATTCCGAAGTAGACATCCTGACGGAAGCCCTCAAATCGCTTTTTGAAGTGCAGCCGCCTTCTAAATTAGGCCCCGGCTGGGATCATGTGGAAGCTATTCTGGTTGAAAAAACCTGCCTTGCTTGTCATACTTACGCCGGAGAAGGCGCTCCGCAGGGAGGCATTGGCGGCCCATTGGAGAATGCATCCGCATTCCAGGAAGAAACGCTGGTGGAATGGCTCAAAAAACCGTCGGCGGAAAATGCCGTCGCTCTGAAAATTCGTGAAACGCCGATGGGCGCCATGGAAATTTTCGCACTGCCCGAAGAGCAAGCCAAGGAAGCGGCGGCCTGGTTGAAATCGTTGGCTCAAGAATGACAGACAGACGATAGCGAAGGATCTTTATTTCGGTAAGAATAGAGGCATCCTGAAAGCATTGAAATAAGGCATCTTGCCTATATCTGGTTTATTGTAATAGAATAAATGGGGTGGAATGGAGGTTCTTTCCACCCCATTTTTCAAGATTGAAGCGGCGCTTGGAGAGTGTTACGATAAACAAATCGCGTCTAGGATCCTAATTTTTTATATGTTATGATAAAATTACATCGATTTGTTTCTCACTCCGCTATTCTTCCAATTTAAATTTTGATGCAATCCTTTCATATGATTGGGATGGGTTAAAAAGTATTGTGTTAGACTATCAATCTCCCTTTATTTTATCTATCGACATCGGCACATCGTCAATCCGCGCCCAAGTCTATGATGCAGGCGCCAAGCCTCTCGACGGCGTTGGCAGACAAATTCATTACTCCATAACGAACACGCCGGAAGGCGGCGCTTTTATCGATCTACAGATATTATGCGACTTGATTTTCCAGGTTATCGACGCAGCCGTGCATGAAGCCCATGAAATAGGGATTGGCATCGACGCCGTATCCTGCTGTACGTTTTGGCACAGCGCGGCGGGCGTCGATTCCGAAGGAAATCCCTGCACGCCTCTGCTGTTTTGGAACGATACTCGGCCGGAATCGATTCTGCCCGAATTGAAGGAAACGCTCGATCCCATCGCATTTACAAAACGGACGGGGTGCCCGATGCATGCCAGTTATCTGCCCGCCAAGATCACCTGGCTGCACCGAGCCATGCCGGAGCAAGCCCGGCAGGCGAGATACTGGATGTCGGCCGGCGAATATTTCCTGTATAAAATCACCGGCCATCGAGCCTGCTCGATTTCAATGGCCTCGGCTTCAGGACTTCTCGATTCGCAAAAATGCGAATGGGACGCCGTCACGCTGGCCCAAATTCCCGCTCAACTCGATCAACTTTCCCCATTGTGCGACGCCCAGGACGCCCTGCCCGGGCTGCTGCCTTCATTCGCCCGCCGCTGGCCTTCTCTGACTCGAGCGGCATGGCGCCCCGCGCTGGGCGACGGGGCATGCAGCAACATCGGCTGCGGATGCAGTTCGCCGAACCGGGTGGCGGTCATGGTGGGAACCTCGGGCGCCATGCGGGCGGCATGGCGGGGAGAATTTCAAGAACCGCCCTCTGGATTATGGTGCTACCGAATCGACAAGCAGCGCCCCATCAAAGGCGGCGCTTTGAGCAATGGCGGAAATATTATGGCCTGGCTGCGCGATACGCTTGATTTCTCATCCATGGGCGTATCGAAAAACGATCCCTCTTCTCTAAATGAAATAAGCCGCCAACTCATGGATCTCCCTCCCGACGGCCACGGGCTTACGTTTCTTCCGTTCCTGGCCGGTCAGCGCAGTCCGCATTGGAATCCCAACATGACCGGAACGCTGCACGGAATTCGCTTATCCACCAAGCCGATCCACATATTCCAAGCGGCGCTGGAAGCAGTGGCGTATCGCTTCAAGATGATTCATAACCTGCTGCAGGATTCCTTAGCGGACGATCACGTCATCGTCGCAACGGGAGGCGGACTGCTGCATTCGTCCGCCTGGGTGCAGATTTTGGCCGACGTTTTTGGACGCGATGTATACATCTCCAAGATTTCCGAAGCCTCCTGCCGGGGCGCGGCTCTGGTCGCTCTCGAATCGCAGGGGGCCGTCAAGGATATCGCCGACATCGACCTTTGCGTCAGCGTAAAGCGATCGCCGAATCCGGAGGCGCACGCCGTCTATCAGTCCGCCATTCAACGGCACATTGATTTTGAAGCCCATCGAATCGAATCGTTTTAGAAAATCAAGACGATCTCTTCGATTCATCTACAAATTCAACTCTCTTAAGCGAGTTTCAAAGGGAATGTAAGGAGAAAGAAATCATGGCTCAGCAATTCGGCGTCATCGGCCTCGCCGTCATGGGACAGAATATCGCTCTGAATATCGAGAGAAATGGATATCCCACAGCCGTCTACAACCGCACCGGATCCAAAACGGATGCGTTCATGAAAGAAAAGGCCGCAGGGAAAAATTTTATAGCGGCTTATAATTTGGAAGAATTCGTCCAATTTTTGGAGCGTCCCCGCAAAATTCTCATCATGGTGCAAGCCGGCGCCGGAACCGACGCCGTCATCGAACAGATCCGGCCGCTTCTTGAATCGGGCGACATCCTTATTGACGGAGGCAACTCTTACTTTCGCGACACGGAGCGCCGCCTCCAGTTGTTCGAAGGGACGGGCGTTCATTACCTAGGCATGGGCATCAGCGGCGGCGAGGAAGGCGCCTTATGGGGGCCGAGCATCATGCCCGGGGGAAGCCGGGAGGCCTATGAAATTCTGAAGCCCATTCTCGAAAAAATCAGCGCCCAAACCGATACGGGCCCCTGCGTCGCTTATATGGGAGAACGCAGCGCCGGACATTTCGTCAAGATGTGCCATAATGGCATCGAATACGGCGATATGCAGCTCATCGCTGAATCCTACGATCTCATGCGCAACGGATTGGGGCTTACTTCCAAAGAAATCGCCGAGGTTTTCGCCGAGTGGAATCAAGGCGAACTTCAATCCTACCTGATCGAAATCACATCGAAAATAGTGGATTTTCCTGACGATCAGGGCGACGGCGCGCTCATCGATCGCATTCTCGACAGCGCCGGTCAGAAAGGCACTGGAGTATGGACTTCGAAAACCGCCCTGGAGCTGGGCGTCGCTGTTCCTACGATTACCGCCTCCATCGACGCGCGCTTGATGTCCGCTCAAAAAGAAGAGCGCCTTATTGCCTCCAAAATTTACGCCCCCCCTAAAACGACCTCATGGCCGGACAAAAAAGAGGCGATTCAAAACATTCGCGCCGCCTTGTACGCCTCCAAAATCTGCTCCTACGCGCAGGGTTTCGCTATGCTGCGCGCCGCATCCGGCGAGTTCGGCTACGGTCTCAATTACGGGGAAATCGCCCGCATCTGGAAAGGCGGCTGCATTATCCGCGCGGTGTTCCTGGACCGAATCCGCGAAGCATTCGCCCAGCAGCCCGATCTTCCAAACTTGTTAATGGCCCCTTCCTTCCATAAAGAAATAGTCGAGCGCATCAACGCATGGCGCTGGACAGTTTCTTTGGCGATTCAATTAGGTCTGGCGGCCCCTGACATGAGCGCCTCGCTGGCATATTTCGACAGTTACCGCCGGGAACGCCTGCCGGCCAATCTCATTCAAGGACAAAGGGATTATTTCGGCGCCCACACCTATCAACGAACCGACCGCGAAGGAATCTTCCACACGCGATGGTTTGATTGATGCGATGGCGCAATAAACTTGGTTTACCCTCATAAATTTGGCTTATCCCATAGAGAAGAGGCTTCCCGCACAAGTCAGGAAGCCTCTTTTTGATGATCTTATTTGTATGATGCAGCGTACAGATTCGTACTTTTAGTTCAAAAAGTCGCGGATTTCCCGCGCTCTAAGCGGATGGCGCAGTTTCCGGATCGCTCGCTGCTCAATCTGTCGGACGCGTTCTCGCGTGATGCCGAAGCGCTTGCCGATATCGCCCAATTTCCAGACCTTGCCGTCTGACATCAGCCCATAACGCAGTCTCAAGATGGTTTCTTCCCGTTCGGACAATTGACCCAGTACATCTTCGATGCGATGGCGTAAGACGCGCCCGGATAATTTCGTATCGGGAGCGATGGATTGCGTATCGGTAATTAACTCGCCGATCGTGGTTTCCCGATCCTCGCGAATGGGCGTTTCCAGCGACAGGGGATCCTGCTGCCAGCCCAGCAAGTCGGAGATGCGGGTCACTTCCACATCGAGATGCTCGGCTAATTCCTGTAATGACGGTTCGCGTCCCAGTTCCTGCGTCAACAAAGTATTGGCGCGATCCACCGCGGCGATTTCGTCCGTCACGCCGGTCGGGAGGCGGATGGTGCGCCTTTGCTGCTTGACCGCTCGGGAGATGCTTTGACGAATCCACCAGACCGAATAAGTGCTGAATTTCGTGCCGCGATGATAATCGAACTTATCCACCGCTCGAGTCAATCCCAAATTGCCTTCTTGAATCAAATCCAGCATGGGAACGCCGCAATGCTTGTAGCGCTTCGCCACCGAGACGACAAGACGAAGGTTGCCGCGAATCATCGCCTGGCGAGCGTCGCGAATCAATTGTGATCCCTTGAATACGACGCGATAACATTCACGGATGCGTTCATAGGGGTCATTTAGTTCCTGAGCCAGCCAATCCCGATCCTCGGGAAGCGTATGGCGGTATCGTTGATAGACAGAACGCAGGCGTTTGGCCATTTTCCACAGCACGCTTACATCCAAGTCCATGTCATTGACGAGGTTAGACCATTTTACATATCGATTTTCCAGTTGACGTTTGCTGAGGCCGCCCGAATCCTCATCCCGGAAGCCTGCTCGAATCAACCGGATTTTACGCTTCAGTTCTTTGATTTCTTTCTCTAACTCGGTTTTTCGACGAGTTCGACCTGCATCCGGATTTCGAAATGTAGTGTGAGCGGAGCGCCGGCCAGTCTCCAGATCGGCCACAATTCCTTCCAACTCGAGAAGAACTTCTCTGGATCGGGATAATCCTTTCGCAAGAAGCTGCCGTCCCTGTTCCATATCGTTGTATATTTTAAGTTCTTCCTCGCGAGTCAGCAGGGAGTAATTGCCGATTTCCCGCAAGTATTCTTTGACTGGATTGTAAGAAGAGCGCTCGCTGGTGCGAGAACGACGAATGCGAACCGTTGTTTCTTCGCCATTCTTTTCATCCTCTCCCGGGTAAAGAGATTCGATCGGATCCGAGCCGCCTTCTTCTGAAAAGTCGACCAATTTGACTTGTTCATCTAGTTTTTCGACGTCAGCGGTATACATGATTGATGCCTCGTACTCACTTTTTCAATTCAAAGACTCCACTTTTTGAAGCAATCGCTATACCACTTTTATTAAACCCCATAATCTGTTGTATTTGAGCGTTTGCATCTTATTATTCCCTGTTGATAAATATACACATTTTCTGTGAGACTGTCTCATTTTGAAACTGATGGAATTTAAACTGTTCCATTTTTTGCATCTTTTTCTCATTATCGGTTACGAATGGAAAAAACCTAATGTTTAATTCATTTTCCAAAAATTGCATCCATTATCCGAAATTATTACTGCTTCTTTTGAAATGTAGCTAGATTGATTACACAAGAATGATTGCCGTTTTCTAAAATCGAGAAAAAGAATGAAAAAATCTCGTTGGAGAATAGAACCTGCATTTAATACGGAGTCTTCGGGCAAAATGTAACGAATCCCCCCCTGAATTCGCCGCCATCCTGCAGGTTTAAGGAAGGAAAATCCTTACAAGTTCAGTCATTCGAGATCGGTATGTCCCATCATGTAGCGGTCGACGCCCTTCGCCGCCTGACGCCCCTCCCAAATCGCCCAAACAACCAAAGAGGCGCCGCGGCTCATATCGCCTGCGGAAAAAACGCCGGGGATGCTTGTCATATAATCTTCATCGACTTTCACTGCGCCTCGTTCGGTGAACGCAACGCCCAGATCGGTTAGAAGACCTTCTTTGACCGGTCCGAGAAAGCCCATCGCTAAAAAGACAAGGTCGGCTTCGATTTCAAACTCGCTTCCAGAAATCTCTTCAAAGCGCATTCGTCCGTTCGCGTCATATTCTGTTTTGACGCGAATCGCAAGTATCTTTTCAATTTTTCCATCCCGGCCGATAAAACGCTTGGTACTGACGCTCCAATCCCGCATCCCGCCTTCTTCATGAGAGGTGGAAGTTCGTAAAATGAAGGGCCAATAGGGCCAAGGCATTGATTCGGTCCGGTTTTCTGGAGGTTTGGGTAAAATTTCCAGCTGAGTAACGCTGAGCGCTCCGTGCCGGTTCGACGTCCCCACGCAGTCCGCCCCGGTATCGCCGCCTCCGATGACGACGACACGCTTTCCCTTGGCCGAGATGAACCGATCGCCGGGAATGTCGTCTCCCTCTAATTTCATATTATTAGCGGAGAGAAACTCCATCGCAAAGTGAATTCCCTGAAGATCGCGTCCTTCAATAGGAAGATCGCGAGGCTGCATAGCGCCGCCCGTCAAGCAAACAGCGTCAAAATCGGATCGTAATTGATCCGCCGAAATATCCACGCCGACGTTGACGCCGGTTCGAATCTTCAATCCCTCTTCCAGCATCTGCTCGGTGCGGCGATCTATAATCCACTTTTCAAGTTTAAAGTTAGGAATCCCATAGCGAAGCAGGCCGCCGATGCGCTTGGCTTTCTCAAACAGGGTTACATCATGTCCCGCGCGGCGCAGCTGCTGGGCGGCCGCCATACCGGCCGGGCCGGCGCCGACTACGGCCACTTTTTTTCCAGTTTCGCGAATGGGCGGTTGAGAAGCGACCCATCCCTTATCAAAAGCGCGGTCAATGATATTCAGTTCGATTTCCTTGATGGTCACCGCCTCGTCGTTAATCGAGAGTACGCAGGCTGGTTCACAGGGCGCAGGGCAAATCCGCCCGGTAAAATCGGGGAAATTATTGGTTTTATGCAAACGATCGATCGCCTCTCGCCAGCGGCCGCGATAGACCAGGTCATTCCAATCGGGAATAATATTTCCCAGTGGACAGCCCCAATGACAGGTCGGCACGCCGCAGTCCATGCACCGCGAACCTTGTCGACGGAGTCGATCTTCGGGAAGTTTCGTATGAAATTCTTGATAATTTTTCAATCGTTCTTCAACAGGAAGGTTTTGTGGAATTTCCCGCTTTTGTTCCATAAAACCGGTAATCTTACCCATGATTCACCTCAAATCTAGTTTCGAAAATCATTCCTCTTTCTTCCATCAAGAAGCAAAGAAATGATCGGCCTGACGCCTTCGCTAGAGATTTATGCGTTAACCGGCTCTTCCTGATGATTTTTATGCGATTTTCCCGCCAAATAACGCTTATACTCTTTAGGCATGACTTTCACGAATTTCAAGGAAGCGGCGTCCCAATTGTGGAGGATGGATTCTGCGACCGTGCTGGCCGTGTAAGCATGGTGGCGCTGAATCATGCCGCGTAATTCTTGAAGGGATTCTTGATCCTGAACTTCTTCCAAATCCACCATGGAGAGATTGCATCGTTTTTCGAAGGAACCGTCTTCGTCATAGACGTATGCGATGCCTCCGCTCATGCCGGCGGCGAAGTTGCGGCCGGTTTTCCCAAGAATCACGGCGCGGCCTCCCGTCATGTATTCGCATCCATGATCGCCGACGCCTTCCACGACTGCGCTTGCGCCGCTGTTGCGAACGCAAAACCGCTCGCCGGCCACGCCGCGGAAATAACATTCTCCGCCCGTCGCGCCGTATAACACGACATTGCCTATCAAAATATTCTCTTCCGGGATGAAGGCGGCGTTTTTGGGCGGATAGACCACCACCCGACCGCCCGACATGCCTTTGCAGGTGTAATCATTGGCGTCGCCTTCGACGGTCATCGAAACGCCGTTCGCCAGAAAAGCGGCGAAACTTTGCCCGGCGGAGCCGTGGAACTTAATGCGGATCGCATCTTCCGGAAGACCGGCCAATCCATGGCGCTTTGCGATTTCATGGCTGAGAGTCGTTCCAACCGTGCGATTGGTGTTCTGAATAGGAAATTCAAGTTCAATGGGCTGCTTCTTCTCGACAGCGTCCCGGCATAATTCAATCAATTTGTTGTCGAGGGCGTTTTCCAGGCCGTGATCCTGTTTTTCGACGCAGCGAACGGCGAAAGGAACATCGGGGCGCACAAGAATGGCGGATAGATCCAGATATTTCGCCTTCCAATGCTTCAAGTTTTCCTCGGGCGTCAAAAGGTTGGTTCGCCCAATCAGTTCGTCGAATGTCCGAACGCCTAAGCGAGCCATGATCTCGCGGGCTTCCTGGGCAACGAACATGAAATAATTGACCACGTGCTCCGGTTTGCCGGCGTAGCGCTTGCGCAGTTCCTCGTTCTGCGTGGCGACGCCGACAGGGCAGGTGTTCAAATGACATTTGCGCATCATGATGCATCCCGCCGCGATTAAGGCGTGGGTGGCGAATCCCATTTCCTCGGCGCCCAGCAAAGCCGCGATGACCACATCCCGCCCGGTTTTCAACTGCCCGTCGGTCTGCACGACGATTCGACCGCGCAGATCGTTGCGAACCAGCACTTGCTGAGTTTCGGAAAGCCCCAATTCCCAGGGCAGCCCGGCATGTTTGATGGAAGAAAGCGGAGAAGCGCCGGTTCCGCCGCTGTCGCCGCTTATGAGAACATGATCGGATTTTCCTTTGGATACGCCGGCCGCTACCGTTCCCACGCCCAC
>JAFGTC010000030.1 GCA_016934335.1 Candidatus Omnitrophota bacterium
AACCAAAAGCATCCTGCCCGTCAAGTCGCACATGGCTCCCGCCGGCTTTCCCGAAAACATGACCGGCGGGGGTATGGATGCGAAAATTCCTCTGGCGAGCGGTGACCGGATCGTTTTCTACACGGATGGATTTCCGGAAACGCCAGGCGTTGACGGGAAAATCTTGGGAATCGGATCCTTCAAGGAGATCGTGGAGCAGCAGATTCATCTGCGCCCCGCCGACTTTCTGGATGAAGTGTTCAAAGCAGTCGAGGAGTATGGCCGCGAAGAGCCGGAAGACGACCGGACGCTGGCGATTATTGATATAAAATAAACAACATCGATTTATTGAATGAATTCTCGTCTCAAAATTCTGATGATCTTGATCGAATCTATTTGGCGGGATAAAGCATGGGTGACTTCAGTACATGGAGTATCGCGTTTTTTCCCCGGATCGATTTTCACATTTATAATGGAGAGCATGCCGTTAATTTTCATGCCTAAGGAGGCGACACAAATGATCGAAATGCTGTTGAAAGAAGTAGAATACAAGCCGGATGAGATTAAGAAATTATCGAAGAAAATGTACGGAAAATCCATCATTGCGTTGATTGTATGGCCTATCGTTGGATTATGTACCGGTTACTTTGTAGCCCCAATGCTTGTATTGAATCAACCACTCATGACTGGTATAGGAACAGCGATAGGATGCCTCTATGGTTCGTTGCGTTCTGTTAGATTCAAGTTGCAGGCGCAACTTGCACTATGCATGCATCAGATTGAAATCAACTCGCGTCCGAATGATTGACATTCAACTATAATTTGTCATACCACTTGCATCCAATCTTTTGGGCGATCTCCCGAGACCACGGAAATTCGTGGCAGTGGCGCGGCTTCGTGTCATGGATCCGGCAGGCGTATATGTTCTTGCCTCGCACCTTCCTCAACCAGGGGCAGCGCGTGACGTCTTCACCGGTGCGCGGATTGATCCACAAATCCGCCACGAACGCTTCGTCCGAATTAAAGATCATGGGGTAGTAGTTCTCACAGCGCTTGCATTGAAGCAGAGGATGAGGCTTATGGTTAACAGGTTTAACCTGTAACATAAATACAACTTAAGAAAAAAGGATATAACAAAATGGAAAAAGAATCCAGTAAAGAGACTTCCAAACTTATTCCAAAACAGGTATGGTTAGCGGCTGGGCTTGCAGTAGTTGGTGCAGTAGTAATCGCGGTTGTCGCGATAGTAAATACCCCGCTAGGGAATACCCCGTTGTCTTGGGGTGTCGGTGCACCTTGCATCAGTATTGCAGTTATGTTGGCAGTCGTCTGTTACGCGATTGTGAGATACCGATAAAAAGAAATTTTCATTAATATCTTTGCCTCAAGTTTCACGATATTAATCTCCATGATATTTAAATTTTTAATAGTAATATTTTGCCAATAGTGCAATATGCGTCGCTCGGCTTGATGCAGCAGTTTCCGCAGCGTTTGCATTTAAATTGCTTCATTCGATTAACGGCTCTCGAAACGAGTGGTTCGATGCGGCGGCTCTGATGCTTGAGCGCGGGAGAAAATTTCGCTTCATCGGTGCATTCAGTAAATATGAAAAGATTTTAATCGATTCATGGGTTCGTTTGAAATGGGAGTCATCCTGACTGCGCCATGCGCGCCGTAAAGGCCCGTCAGGCCGCCGTACGCCGGCTGTATTCAACGATCAATGCCATCGAAGGCAAAGACAAAGGGCTTGAATCGAGAAATCGCCATTGTTGGATTCGGCTATGTTGAAAGAGGAAACGCCCCGATCTCTTCTGATTGAGAGTCTCGGGGCGTTTGAATTGAATGAATCAGAATTCCACACCCTTTATTTCTAGGGCAATGGGATTGCCGGTGAATGCATCATTTCAACAAGTATTGTCATATTCATATTCACAGTCATATTGA
Source organism: Candidatus Omnitrophota bacterium (assembly GCA_016934335.1). Lineage (GTDB taxonomy): Bacteria > Hinthialibacterota > Hinthialibacteria > Hinthialibacterales > Hinthialibacteraceae > JAFGTC01. Next base: position 1,924 of record JAFGTC010000030.1, read on the forward strand.
TCCTCCATTATAAGGGGGATCTGTTGAAATAAATCCTTGCTGTTAGCTTTTATTGTAGTTGGTGTTCCAGATACATGTATTCCGGTAAACCGAAGAGGAATTTTCAACATGTTTGCAGGAGTAATTATCATATTATCCATTTGTATTATATCTTCGAAAATTGACCGAACATATATCCGGATTCCATCTCCATCCAAAAGCATTTCGGTGTAAGAATCAAATATTTCGATCAAGTTCGATGTCAGGAGATTGAATTCACCTTTTGTAGGATCCAAGCAATTCATCATTACAATTTCGACAAGATTGTTTGGACGAATTCCCGTATAAAGTAATTCGCTACATTGGTGAAATCGAATTGCTTGTACCGCCACCTTGAAAGAAAGTCTTTTCTGCGATGGATATACTTCATCGGCTATTAGTTTTGTCATTTTTTGATGAGGGATAGGATGGTTTACATTTATATAAGTCCACTCATTTTCCTCCTGCAATTCGGGTGGTACTGCTTTTTTCAAGATTGCGTTTTTGTCATTTACTATATACATTTTCCTTACTCCTTTGATTTGTTTTGATCTCTTTTTTCGGGGATTTTTTTTCCAGCCATGCGTCGATGGCCGCGCGTCGAAAGCGCAGCCTCCTGCCGATCTTCGTGAACGGAATTTTCTCGAGATGGGTCAATTCATAGATCGCCTTGACGCTCAACTTCAGGTATCGCGCCACTTCGTTCACGTTCATCAATTCGCTGTTATCGCTATCCATAGAGTCACCTCCTTTCTTTAGTCTATGAAGCTGGATGCTTCCGGATTCCTTTTTTATTTCCCCGCCCGATGGGCCGGAGCGGCTTCTCGCCCCATCTGTTCGGAGCGCTTCCTACGCTGAAAGAGACAATAAGAATACAAGGGGTGTTTACTCATTAAAGTGCCTCGTTTTAATTGACTTACGTTAAGGAAAGGAGACAAATACCAAGCCGCCATACACATATATAAACATGCAAGGATGTATGTAATAATAAATATACATGTATATAGATATGTCACTGTTCACTAATTCCTCTGTAAGTCATTTTCTATCAGCGTCTTAGAAAAATAGACGGCGATGTCGCTCTCTGTCTCCTTATTCTTTTTCAAATTCCGGATTCCTTCCTAACTTTGTCAGCATTATTCTTATACTTTTTCGTTTTGATTTTGCCGTAATCTCTTTATATTGAATGAGTTCGGCCAATTGAAGCGAATCGAGTAAACTCTTCGTTTTAGCAGGAGGAATTCTCAAATGCCTTGAACTTCGTCGAAGTTCCGCCCAGGTCGCCATCCCCTTTTTCTTTTTTAGCAAGCGAAGGATTTCTCTTTCCATGAATTGATGCTCGTTATCCACCAGCCGGTTTCGAATCCACCACACGAGCTGTTTGTAGCTGATGTCGAACAGATGGATGGCCAGATCGGCGTCTTCGAGGCTGACTTCCCTCCGCCCGCACGAGACCGCAAAAACCATGGCCAGCCGTGGAATGTGGTAAGCCGACTTTTTGACGGTCGGCTCTATGCGTTCGCAAAGGTCTTCGTCTTCGATATCTTTGATTTTCTGATTCAGGCCTCGCACGTATTGATTGATTGCCGCCTTCGCCTCGTCGGTGATGGTCATTCGGCGAGGGTGGGTTTGTTCAAGCAGGCCCCGGAAGAAGCGTCGAATTTCTTGTTCGCCAGCGGGATCTTCAACGGGCTCCCGATTGAGATCGATGTCGGAAATCAGAGAGATCAGATGCCGGCCGACATATCCAATTGTGAAGTCATCGCGCTTGATGGAGCCCTCTCCCCCCTTCTCCAAAACGTTCGGAGCGCTCATGCCATGCCGTGATATCCGCATTCCTTCCGCGCGGTTTGATCCCCGCGCAACGGTTCCATGGCCGGTAGAGCCGTCATCAAACGCTTGATTCTCAAACGTGATTCGTTCATGGAAGCCGGGATCATTCCGCCTCGAGAAGAATCGCTTCATCTCATCATGAAAAAAGAATTGGGAGCGATTGGGAGAGTCGATCCCGCCATCCAACTTCGACCACATCATCGATAGAAAGGCGGGCGTCTCATCGTCCCAAAATTTGAAATCCGGATCGACTTTCCTGATTTCCTCCAGATAGATCCGTTTCAACGATTTGCAGGCCGGCGTCTTTCCACAGCCGGAAGGGCCCAGCGTCCAAATCCGAAGCGTCGGATGATTCTTCGAGCCATCGGTCTCTCGCATGAAGAAGGTTCGGGATGCGGCATGAGAAATGAGCGCCAAGGCATGATTGCGCGCCGCCGTGGGATGGCCGTAGCCGGTCTTCACAACCCATTTGACCGCTCTGGGGATAATTCCTTCGCCGGGCATAATAAGAGCGTCTACGGGCTCGAATGGGCATTCTTCAAGGTGATAATTTTCCAAATCCAAACCGTCCAGATCGAGCCACCCCATGAGTTTCCCCACAACCTCTTTCTCTATGAGTTCCGCGAGTTTCGGAGCTCCATACGCCGTCTTTTCTTCTACGAGCCGCTTCGAAGTGGTTTGGACGGTTCGGATGCGATCTTCGACTTCCTCGTCCCCAGCTGCTTCTGCAATCGCCTTCATGAATTCCTCTGCTTCTGCAATTGACCAGCCGTTTCGCAAAAGCATCCCCGTCAAGCACAATGCAATTTCATGGCGAGTTCCTTTTTCCCCTTCAGCGGGAGAGGCCGGCCAACATCGGACGAGCAAAGAAGCGGCGGCTAAGCGTCTCACAGATTTGAGCAGATCGGCTTTGTTGACAGTGGAGGGCTCGCCGTCGCAGTCGAATCGAATGACTTCGCCGCTGGGATGAATCGAAGGAGGAAAAATCGTTTGGGATCCCGTCGACCGGATTTCAACGAGCATCGACT
>JAFGTC010000248.1 GCA_016934335.1 Candidatus Omnitrophota bacterium
CAATCCCAAGTCGTTGTGACAGTGAACGCTGATGATCGCCTGATCCACATTGGGCACTTTTTCGAAGATGTATTCAATCAGCGAGCCAAATTCCCAGGGATTGGAATATCCCACCGTATCGGGAATGTTGATGGTCGTCGCGCCGGCGTCGATGGCCGCCTCCACCACTTCGCAGATGTATTCACGATCCGTCCGCGCCGCATCTTCGGTCGAAAACTCTACATTGTCCGTATATTTCCGGGCGAGTTTGACGGCCTTGACCGCGATATCGCGCACTTCCTTCTGCGACTTCTTCAACTTCTTTTCCATGTGAACCTGGCTGGTGGCGATGAACGTATGGATGCGAGGCCGCTTGGAATGCTGCACCGCCTCCCAGCAGCGATTGATGTCCCCTTCCATGGCGCGCGCCAATCCGCAAATCTGGGGGCCGTCCACTTTCTGGGCGATGGCTTTCACCGATTCAAAATCGCCCACGGACGAGATGGGAAATCCCGCTTCAATGATATCGACGCCCAACCGCTGCAATTGGAGCGCAAATTCAATCTTCTCTTGAATATTCATACTGAAGCCGGGCGACTGCTCGCCGTCTCTCAAGGTCGTGTCAAAGATAATAATTTTCTCACTCATGATCGATATTCCTTTTCCTTCGTCAGGCGGTGAGTCGCGCCGCCTGGATGTTTATTGGCTGCCTGGTTTTCGTACTTCGCTAAATCGCTGAGATCATCTAGATCGCTTTCTTCGGCAGTAAGGCCTAACACGCTCACCACCTCCTTTCCATCCGGAAATTTTTTTCAAACAAATGGAAACGGTCTATACAAATAAAAAAAGCCTCCTCCCGGTTCAGGGACGAGGCTTGATGTTTCTCGTGGTACCACCCTGGTTCGGCGGCTGATTTCAACCGCCCTTCATTTCGCGCTATAACGATCGCGACTCGTCCTCAACTACCACCGCGGCGGGCTTCGCAGAGGCGGCTCCAAGGCGAGTTCAGCGTTTCGGGAAACCGGTTCGCACCATCCACCGGCTCTCTCCATTCCCGAGCGGCGCCTACTACTCCTCTTCACAGCCTTTTTCAACATCTTTGTAGGCGGGAATTATATTGCTTTCCCGCTATATGTCAATGGAATTTCTCGCCTTTTCCAGTATAAATTTAATTCGCAAGAATTTTTCTCCCTTCACAACATAAATAGATGAAGTTGAAACCTCTCGATGATTCCTGTAATCTAGCCATCAGCAGAACATACTGAATCGTCCATAAAAAAACACACGGGACGGGATCAGATAGTCTAATTATTCTTCATACCATTTTGCCTATTGAACGCCAGCGTCCCAGAAGCGAGCACGAAAATGAACAAACAACACAACCGCCGGGAAGCCCTAAAAACGCTTGGATTAACCGCCGCCTTCCCCTGCATCGCCCTGCGATCCCACGCCTCCTCTGCGACGAAGCCCAACATCGTTTTTATCATCGCCGACGACATGGGCTGGTCCGACATCGGCTATAACAACCCCAAAATCCAGACGCCGAATCTTGATCGTCTGGCGAGGCAGGGCGTCACCCTCACTCACCATTACGCCGCCCCCACCTGCACTCCGACGCGCGTCGGCATTATGACCGGCCATTATCCCAGCCGCTACGGCGTACATGGGCCGGATTACGGCAGAATCTTCCGCGATGACACCGTCACTCTTCCCGCCATTCTGCAGAACCACGGTTATTTCACCGCCATTTCCGGAAAATGGCACATGGGCTCCCCGCCCGACTTCACTCCCTTGAAATATGGCTTCCAATCTTCTTATGGATATTTCCATGGCCAAGTCGATCCCTATGCTCACGATTACAAAACCGGCGAGAAAACCTGGCATCGCAACGATGAATATCTCGAAGAAGAAGGTCACGTCACCGATTTAATCACCCGGGAAGCCGTTCGAATCATTGAATCGAAAAAGAAAGAACCCTTTTTCCTTTACGTAGCGTACAGCATCCCTCATTTTCCTTTGAACGAACCCGAAAAATGGAGCGCGCTCTACGCCAATGAAAAAGAAGCCTCCCGCCAATGGTTCCAGGCAAGCGTGACGCACATGGATCACGGAATCGGGCGGATCGTCCAAGCGCTGGATCGGCAAGGCGTTCGAGAAGACACATTGATCGTTTTCGTCAGCGATAACGGCGGGCAGAAAAGTTGGAGCAGCGATACGCAATACCATGGCCGTTATGCCGATAAGCCGCATGCGGTTCTCGGCGACAACACACCGCTGCGAGGCTGGAAAGGCGACGTGTATGAAGGGGGCGTCCGCGTTCCCGCCTTTGTAAACTGGCAGGGTACTCTTTCCCCGAATACGGTTGACGATCCCGTCCACTTTACGGATTGGGCGCCGACCTTATGCCGCGCCTCCGGATGCTCCCCCTCCCGAGATTTAGATTGGGACGGCGTCGACGCCTGGCCCATCGTATCGGGGAAAACAAAAAACAGCGCTTCCCGATCCATGTATTGGAATACCGGAAGTATGACGGCGGTGCGCCAGGATGATTGGAAACTGATTCAATCCGCCGACGGCAAAACGGTCGAACTCTACAACATCAACGACGATCCGCTGGAGCAACGAGACGCCGCCGCCCAAAATCCACAAAAAGTGAACGCCTTGCAGCAATTATTGAAAGAGATCCAAAAGAAAGACGGCCCCAAACTAAAGCCCTGACCGGATCAATAAAAACGAATCGCATCTCGATATTTCTGTTTATCATGCGAAGGCCCCCGAAAAATCCGGGGGCCGTTTTCAACGGTTTCGAATCGCTTTCAACCTCAACAGCCACAGTCGCAGCCGCAATCGCATTCGTCATCGCAAAGATTGTGATAATAGACGTCCCATCGCAGATAATTCTCGAAGGCTTCTGCGAGAATCGAAGCGCAATGCGATGCATTGACGGCGACATGATGCTCAAAGCCGAGTTGACAGATGTACTTCAATAAGGTTTGGAGGCCGGGCACTTCAACAACCGCTTTGCTGCCAAACGTATCGAGCGGATCGTCGGTGAATCGCCCTTCGGTTACATAAGCGCGCAATACTCCGCACCCGTCATCCGTCGTGACTCGAGCGAAGGTCGCAGGGCCGGCGGCGGTGCGGCCGGCCAGAGCGCCGAAGGTATTTTCCTTCCCGAAACTCATTTCAAGAATGTCCGATGTCTGCAACTTCATATCGGACAGGTAGGTCTTCGCCCAATTGCCGCAATGGAACAAAACGCATTTATCCGGATCGTCGGCGTAATTGTTGTTCCAATCCACCAGCGCGCTGGGAATGCCCGAAGCCAGCTGCGCCGCATACATCGAAACCACGCCGGTGACATCCATCTCGCAGGCGCTGGGCATCAATTTTTCACTCATCAAACTCATGATCGCGCAAGCGTTGACGCCGTAATTCTCCTGGATCGACGACCAGCACTGGATGGCGGTGGCGTCCAAATCGTTCTCCTGCATCCAATCCAACAGAACAACCGCCAACTTCGCCATTTTAACCATAGGCGCCTGGGGAACGCTTCCGGCATGGGCGTAATCCTGAATTTCTTTCAACTGAGCCTGGACGCGGTCGTCATGATCGGCCAGTTTCTGCGTCATCCCGAAGACTTCCGACAAATCGATGGTAGAAACGCTGATGCCGTTTTCCTGCAGAATTTTTTCACTATAGCGCACTGTAGTAAACGCGTTGGGACGAGCGCCCACGGCCCCCAACCGAGCATTTTTCAAGCCTTTGACGGTTTGGCATACGCGAACGAACTTCTTGAGATCATGCTTAAAACTTTCCGACTTCGGTTCGACCGTATGCTGAGACGTCAGGGAAAATGGAAATCCGTACTGCCGCAAATTGCTGCAAACCGAAATCTTGCCGCAGAACGAATCACGCCGCAGATCAATGGCGAGTTCATCCAGTTTGTCAGGATAGGCTTGCACAAGAATAGGAACCTTCAATCCCGAAAGTTTCACCGTATCGGCGACGGCCCTCTCATCTCCGAAATTGGGCAGCGTAACCAGAATCCCGTCGATCCGGTCCCGATTTGCATCGAACAATTCCGCGCATTGCTTGGCATGCGCCCACGTCTCGACGGATCCCATGTTGGTTTCATCTTCCTTCAGAATGACAGGTTCAATATCCAATTCCTTCAAGACGTCGAGGATATCCCGCCGCCCTTCTTGAATGAGACGATCGGGAAACAAATTCCGATTCCCAACAATGACCGCTAATACAGGTTTTGACATTTCTCTTTTCCTTTTCATGATTATTGATATCGATTGCCGGCAGTATCAGGGGCTATTTCAGCCATCCAAACAGGCTCGCCCAAAAAAGCGGAACGAAAATCCATCCCGACAAAGTATGAATGCGCTGGTAGTGGCGAGCCCAATTGGATCGGGGCGTCCACTGCCGCGCCATTTGTAAATCGACCAGCGGAAGAAACAGATCCAGACTATACCAGAATCGATGCCGGAGCGCTTCGCCGCTCGAATCGACCGGCGTCATGCGGCTGGCGCGAAAAACGAACACGACGCCGAACATAACGATTAAAAAACTGATCAGCAAGACTCGCTCCGGATGGCGGCCGTGGCCGGCGGCCCATCCCAAAAATCCATTGATAAACCAATCCATGGAATAGGGCGCAAGACGCTCCCTGCGCTCCCGCTCTTTTTGCGCGATAAAGATCGCATCGGCGGCCTGCGAAAATCCTTGCTCATGGATAGAGCGCTCCAAGCGGCGATAGGAATCCGGATTGAATTTCGCCGTCTCAACCAAAGCAAGCGCATTATCGAAAACGCCCTCCCGGTCGCCGGCGTATAAATTTCGATAGATAAAATGATTCAACAAGAGAAGGCCGTCAAAATGACAGTTCTCAAAAAACGCATCCCCCGTAATCGTCTCCGAAAAATCCACCCGACAGTTTGGATTCTTGAACGATGCATCGCTTACATTCAACGAACCGCCCAGTTCCATTCCCGTACATTGAACCGATCCTAAAAAAGAAGATTTAGAAAAATCCAAGCGGCCCTTTGTTTTGAAGTTGACGAACAAAACCGGTTGCGCCGGATGGTTGAATTGAGCGTCAAACGCTTGAAAGCCCTCTTGGACGTCTGCGTTGGAAAAATCGACCGGGCCTTCAAAAACGGCCTGATTGAAAGAAGCCAGCCCCCCCGCAAACAAGCGAACAAAATTCACTCCAACTTCTTTATCGAGAAAGCGCGCATCATCGGCGATCAATCGCCCGCCGACGGCCGCATCCGCGCCTCGGACAGGCCCGTCGAATATCGATTCTTTCCAATAAACATTCTGAGCGACTTCCAATCCCGAAAGAATGACGCCCTGCGCCTGATTCAAGAAGCGCGCTTGAGAAGCCGCCCAGTCGCCCTGAAGAAACGCTCCGGTCATATCCACCGAACCTTCAAAGACTGTTTGATGGAACGAGACCAGATCGTCCGCTCGAATCTCGCGCAAATCGACGATCTCGCGAAAAATGGAGTCTTCCAGATTTAGCACATGCGGAAAATAACAGTGCGATAAAAAAACCGGCCCCTCGAATTGGCAATCGGTCATGGAAATCCCGCGAGTAAAATCCGACTGGCGTAAATCGAGAACGCCCGTCACGATGGCATGCCGAATTTCGACGATCTTCGACGCGGATGAATCGTCGGAAGAGAGGGAATTGAATAGTTTTCCCAACGAGGCGGCCCTGATGACGCATTCGCCCTCCGGAAATTGGTCATACAGATCGGCTTTTTCCCCCCTTGAAATCTGCTTCTCCACCCACGCTTCCGCCTTGGGATTGGGCTTGAGCGGCGTCTGCCCATACCCGGCCGCGCTCCCCATTCCGAGCAGCGCAATCCACAGCATCATATTCAAACGAAAAGAGTTTATTAAAAAAACATAACTTTTCATCAAATAAGTTTTCATCAAATCAACGCCGATCTATCGTTTTTATCGTTCAACAAACAAGACGCCGCCTATTTTACACGACTCCACAAAAGACAACAGCCGGGAAAAGAAACAAAAACCGGAAACCGGCGGGATCGTCCCTGCAACTTGCGTAGTATACCCCAAAAGGTTTATTGTAAGTGTTCGCGTCAGAATTTTATTTCCTTAAAAATCCGCGGCCGTTAAACCGCCGCTTTTTCGGATGTCTGACTCAATATCCTTATTGACTCGACGACTGGTTAACTACATTTTCTAACTCTTTGACGGGTGGATGACTCAATGAAAAACAAATTGGATCGTAAAAGCGACGCACAACAATTGAACCGCCGCCGTTTCCTCCAACATTCGGCCGCCGCCGGCGCATTGACGTTCGCTTCAAAGCAGGAGGCGTCCTCCGCGCAGCCGGGCGCCCCATCGAACATGCCTCCCACTCGTTTTATGCAAATGCAAAAAGATAGCGGCGCATTGGATCTGTCTCCCGCAAAATGGATCTGGTATCCCTCGCGCCGCTGCCTGCAAAACACCTTCGTTCTCTTCCGCAAAGAGATCGATTTCGCCTTCGTCCCGCGCATCGCCGTGGGGTGGGTGTTGGCGGACAGCCGCTATGAACTGCTCGTGAACAGAAAGAGAATCTGCTTCGGCCCGGCGCCCTGCGATCCCCGCTGGTTGGAAGCCGACCCCATCGACATCACCGCCGCCCTGCGCCCCGGCAAAAATGTGATCGCCGCCAAAGTTCTCTTTTATGGACAGGGCGATGGAACGTCTCCCTTGGGCAAGCCGGGTTTCATCTTTTCTCTGCGCACCAACACGGAAGAAGAAGGCAGTCAAATCATCGCTTCCGAATCGACTTGGCTTGCGCATCTGGCCCGCGCCTGGCGTCCGGGTCATTACAAGCGGTGGTATCTGCGCGCCCTGCAGGAAGAATTCGATGCGCGCCTCTACCCCTACGGTTGGGATCAACCCGATTTCTCGCCGAACGAAGATTGGCTGCCCGCCATGGAGTTGGACTGCCCGGCCGACCGCCCCGCCGTCTGTTCCAGTTATCCCGAATATATGCTGGAAATGCAGGGCGATCGAAACGAATGCCGCCTTCGCCCCCGCAGCGTTCCTATGATGCGCGAATATGACATTCAAGCGGAAAAACTGACGGAATCCTGCTGGATCGATTGGAAGCGGACGCCGGAAGAATATTTTGAATGCCTGCCGCCCGATTCATTCGATGTAGACCGCACCCCCTGCGCCGAAGCCGTTCAAGAGGGCGAATGGCGCGTCCTGCTGGACGGCCGCCGGGGCGCGGTCTTGACCTTCGAACTGGCCGAGCAGGTTGTGGGATGGCCGTATTTTACCATCGACGCGCCCGTAGGCGCCGTGGTCGAAATGTTGGTGCACGAAGCCCACGAACCCGGCGGCCCGGCTTTAATCAACAGCCATTTTCATTCATGGACGCGCTTCATCTGCAGGCAAGGCGAAAATCAATTCGCTCCCTTCGACTTTGAAAGCATGCGCTGGATTCAACTGCATATTCACGGAGCGAGCGGTGAAGCGCGCATTCGCCGGGTGGGCGTGCGACGCCGGATCTATCCCTGGCTCAACCAGCCGCAGATTCAGTGCGGCGACGCCTCTCTGCAGCGCCTGTTCGACGCAAGCGTCAACACCTTGAACAATTGCGCCCAGGAAACGCTCGTAGACGGCATGGCGCGGGAGCGGCAGCAATACAGCGGCGACTGCGGCCATCAACTGCACGCCCTTTATTTTACATTCGGGGAAACGCGCCAGCCCGCCCGCTACCTCAAAACTTTCAGCCAGGGGATGACCAAAGACGGCTACTTTTTGGATTGCTGGCCCGCCTACGATCGGCTGGCCCGCCTCATGGAGAGGCAGTTGAATCTCACCAAATGGGGCCCCATCCTCGATCACGGCGTGGGATTCAACTTCGATTGCTATTACCATTATCTCTATACAGGCGATTTGACCGCCTTGAATGAGCCCTACCCTCGCCTATTGCGCTTCGCCGAATATCTTCAGAGCATCATCAACGACGAAGGGCTGCTTCCCGTAGAAAACCTCGGCATCCCCTCGGTTTGGATCGACCATAACGCCTACCGGCTTCCGCGGCATAAGCAATGCGCTTTCAATCTCTACGCCGCCGCCATGTTTACACACGCACTCGCCCCGATATGCCGGGCTTACCATGATGAAAAATTATCCGATCATTACGCAAATCTCGGCGCAAAACTTTTAAACGCCGTCAACCGGAAATTCTGGGATGCTTCGCGCGGATTATATATCAATAACCTGCCTTGGATTCAAGAAGAAAAGTCCATGCGCCTGTGCGACCGCTCCCTGGCGACGGCGGTTTGCTTCGACCAATGTCCCGGAGGAAACATAAACGCCGCCGTACGCGCTCTGGCGGAATGCCCCCCCGAAATGGGGTTGTCCTACCCGGCCAACGCGGGTTGGCGCCTCTGGGCGCTGGGAAAAGCGGGGCGCGCGGATGTAATCGTCAGCGATCTCCGCTCGCGCTGGGCGACCATGGATTCCGTCACCCTTAACAACACCCTGCAGGAAGATTGGACGGCCCCCAAAGACAGCGGCAGCCAATGGAGTCACTGCCCCGTGGCGCCGCTGTATGTTCTCTACATGAATCTGGCCGGCATCCGGCCGCTTGAGCCGGGCTTCACGCGCTGCGAAATCCGCCCCCAACTCGCCGACTTGGGCGACTTGAAACTGGCCGCTCAAACCGTCCGGGGCCCCATCCAATTCCAAGCCGCGGGAAAACTGGGCGATCGCGAAATTTCCATCTCCCTCCCCGAAGAAATCCAGGGTGAATTGGCATTGCCTAAAAATGAAACCATCGATTTGCAAGCCATTAACTCAAAGAGAAATACAGCCCTTCAATATTACAAACTGCCGGCGGGATTCACAAAAATTCGGGTTCGATATGTCTAACTAAACACGTTCTCCCTGCCCTGAATCGCTTCCCCCATCGATAATACGCCCTCAGTGCATCTTCCCGCGCCCGCCAAAAAATCAAATCCATCATTCACTCAATCCATAAATCGACCAAATCCATAGACCATCATTGACAGAAACGCAAATTGATACGATTATATCTATGAATTAAAATTTCTTTTAAAAGGAGAATATGTAATGAGAAGAATGGATTTTTTCGTCTGCGTTTTTTCAGTGTTGGCAGTAACAGTATTCATGAATGTTACGTTTGCACAGGACGAACAACCGGATGATGGTCAACCCGGTCCAGTTCGAGTGTACGTGGCGCCACGGGTTGTTGATGATGCACCTGTTATGGACGGTGTTGTTTCAGAGGGAGAGTGGGATGATGCCCCCGTAACAGCGCAGTTCGTAGGTTTGAGACGTACAGACAATTTTAACAGTGTTGCACAAGGCGAGGTTTTTGGCAGTCCGCATTATCAGTGGCAAGCGAAATGGGATGATGATTATCTCTATTTGCTTGTTCAATCTGAATCGTTCGATATGCCGATCAATGGTATTTTGCCGGGGCCAGATGGTTTGTTTAACACCGCTGACGATGAGTGGGTTGATGAAGTTAACGCTGACGATGCTGTTTTCTCATTTGCTGCAGGTATTGGTCATGATTATGACATTTACTTTGAGCCAAACTGGCAAGACGGTGACGGATACAATGGTGATACGGCTGATTTCTTCGCTTCTGACGGCAATGAAAGCGATGGCTATCACACAGCGATATTCCACATTCGTGCTGATCCGGACTTCGATTTTATTTTAGGTAACGAAGGTATTCGCAACGCACTGATCGATCCTTCTAATGTCCAAGGCCCTCCGTGGTTTTATACAGAAGGAAATTATGACTCTGCTTATAACGGAGGCACGTGGAATCCTACTTTCGATCCATCAGCAGCGGCGGCCATCAGTGCGCTTCCTATGCTTTCAGGAATTTCCCATAACTTTACTGGAGCAGAATTTGCCAGTGGTGATGTATTTGCAAATCTTGTAGTCGAAATCGCGTTTCCTTTCAGTCAATTAAATCCGGAAGCGTCCGAAATCTCTGCAGGAAGCGCCGATGGAGAAACCAACATGACTTTGGTTCCTGATGCAAATGGAATTTATGTGAACGAAGGAGACGAATGGCTCATTAATATTGCTGGATACACTGACGCATACACATCTCAAAGCGGATTGACTCTTGTTACTTGGAACGACGTAACAGGAAACGCGTTTGCATCTTTCCCGCGTGGCATTTTACGCTTTGGTGGAACATCAACATCTGTTAAAGAATGGCCCGTTTACTAATTCTCACTCTACTAATTCTCGCTCGATGCAAATTCGAAAAACCCGGCGGATCGCCGGGTTTTTTTATTGAAAAAATCTAATCCTTCAGGTTAATACTAAAATCACTCTATCGCTGATTTTTCTTAATTTTATGTTGACATTCATCATTCAAGCCTTTATACTTATTTTTTAATACGTATAAATAACTATTTGTTGTGAAAGGAGAAGCATCGATGAAAAAACGAAGCATCATTTGCGCCGCAGCGGTTCTTCTTGTCTTGCCCGTCATGAGTTTTGCACAGGGTACTAACTCGGGCGCGACTGTGACGGCCCCGTTTTTGGTGACGCCTCCCGTCATTGACGGCGCCGTCTCCGACGGAGAATGGGACGCCGCCGCAACTCTCGAAGGCCCATGGAGCGACCACGGATCCACCGCGCAGGCCGATTCAGCCTTTCCGACTACGGTGAAAGTCGCATACAGCCTGAAAGGCCTTTACATTCTTTTTGAATGCGTCGACGACGAAGTCCTGGCTAAAGCGGGCGCATCCGAGTATCTTGGAAGCGGCCCGACAGCAGTGGAGGGTCAAGGTCAACCGTTTGGCTTCGGCGAAGATACGGATTATCTCGCTGTTTATCTCGATCCCACCAATTATCAGGATGACCAACTCAATGCCAATTACTTCAGCTATAGCATCCAAGCGGAGCCCGCTGTGACTGCTACAGGCGGCTCGGAATCTTCCAGTTATACCTATTCCGAAGCAGGTCAAAGCGGTCGATTCAAACGTTTGTTCAATCCTCCGCTTACAGATAATGACGGAAACGTTCACTACTGGGCGGGCGGCGTCAGCTGGGAACTCGATGGCACGGTCATCGTCGACGGCCCCACCGATGCGGGGTATGTCATGGAATGGTTCATTCCATGGGGCGATCTGGACGGCTATTACCAGAATTGGGCGGGTGAAATCCTCGATGGACTTTCCGATATCGGTCAGGATGAAACCGATCCATTCTATTCCTCGAACGCCTTATTGCATGCCTACTTCGCAGGAGAAGGCGGATCCGTCAGCTACCCGGGATTTGGCGCCGTAACAGGAATGCCTATGCCTGGATCGACTTGGAAAGTTCAATTCAGCCGATACTCGGAAGGGATGACGCCCCAGTACGTCAATTGGGTCGGCGACACAGGCGGTTTCGTCACTCGTCCGTTCGGCAATCTGGTATTCGGCGACGCCGAAGTAACCGCAGTTCGCGACGCCATTCTTCACGAATTAAGCCAATAATCCAATGGTTTCATTTTGTTATTTCAATGATGATATTTCTCGAAAACCCGGCGATCTGCCGGGTTTTTTATTTACATAGCATCACTATGATTGTCTTCATGTACAGAGGCCGCTAATTGTTCGACCAATATAGGGAAAATCCGCACTCGCCTCTTTTTTCTGATGCGCCTTTTCTTTTACACTATATTATATTGAATACGCCATTGCTTTTTTTCATAGGGAGAAAATCTTGCATCGCAACATTTATTTATCCATTTTCATTTTTTTGACGACATCCTATTCCTGGCCGCAGGTGATCGTGAACGAAATTATGTACAACGCCCCCGCCGGCGGATTGGAATACATCGAACTATGGAATGCCGGCGCCCACACCGCCGATGTAGGCGGTTGGATTTTGCAAGACGATCGCGAATCGCACCGATTCCGACTTCCTGCGGGATCTTCCATCCCCGCCGGCGGATATTTCGTCATTGCCAACGATGCGGCGCTTTTTCTGGAAGCCTATTCCAAATCGCCGCAAGCGGATGGTATGGATTTTAATTTTTCCAATGAAGGCGACTCCGTACGTTTATTTGACTCCAATGGCCGCCTTCTGGAGTCGATTGATTACGACGACCGGTCTCCCTGGCCGGAGCAGGCGGACGGCCAAGGCGCCTCGCTGGAGCGCTTGAATGATAAACTGCCCGCCTCGCTGCCGGCCGCCTGGTCAGCCTCGATCGACAAGGGAACTCCGGGAGAGAAAAATTCAGCATACACAGACCAAATCCCCCCCTTGATCCTTAAAATCGATCACACGCCAAAAATCCCCCAGCCGAACGAACCGATCACTCTGACGGCCCAAATTTGGAGCGCAGGCCAGTCGCTCTCGTCGGTTCGCGCGATGACAGGCTGGAACGACGGCGTCCAATTTCAATCCGCGGAAATGGTGGACGACGGGCTGCACGGCGACGGAGAGGCGAACGACGGCGTTTACGGCGCCGTCATCGAAGGAGGGGCGGCGGGAGACGTCTTCCGGTTTTATATCGAAGCGAAGGACGCAAGCGGGCAGGCCTCTCAATTGCCGGAGGAAGGAAGGCTGTCTCCCTATTTGACGGCGGTGGAAAACCGTCTGCCGGCGGAGCGCGTCTCCATCCATCGCGTAGTCATGCTTCCAGGCGTCCGGCAGGAATTTCTTCAAAAATATACGACGGACGAATATTTTCCCGCAACGTTCTATGACGGCGACGAGGTTTATTATCGAGTGCACATCCGGCACCGCGGCCGTTCGCGCGTCCAGAACGGCCGCTTCAAAATTCGTTTTCCTCATCACCAACTCTATCGGGGGAAAATGCGCCGTCTGAATTACAATGGAACCGACGCGAACACGATTCTACGCGAATATCTCAGTTACCAACTCTACCAGGACGCCGGCCTCCCGAATCTGGAAAGCGAGATCGTGCGCTTCCACATCAACGGCAGTCCAGCAAAAGGGACGGCGTATCGCGTCGCCATCGAAAATCCGGACGCGCAATTTATTCGGCGAAAACATTATTTCAACCAGGATGACGGTAATCTGTACAAGACGACCCTGGACGGAACGCCCGTTAATAAAGCGACCTGGCGCTATGTCGGCGAAAATCCAGACCTGTACAGCGGCTGCTATATCAAACAAACCAATGAAGAAGAGGCCGACTACAGCGACATCATCCGGTTTTGCCGCGTGTTGTCGCAATCCAACACATGGGACGAGGATTATGTGGAAAACGTGTATTCCGTATTGAATCCCGACGATTTCCTGCGCTGGATGGCGGTTTCCGCCTGCGTCGCCCATTGGGATTCGCCCTATACTGATCATGCGCATAATTATGTCCTCTATAACAATCCTGGAACGAATCAATTCCACATTTTAGCTTGGGATCTCAACGGAACATTCAATTACACGTCCAATCAAAACGACTTGAATTATCGCAAACTTTATACGCATATTCGCTCCACAAAATTCCCCGCCATCAACAAAATCCTCAACCATCCCGTCTTCGGCGCTCAATACTTCCGCGAAATCGACCAGGCGCTCGATACGCTGTTCACCCAATCGGCCATGAACGAACGGATCGAACAGGCGCAAAGTCAGATGAAATTAAGCGCCGGCTCCGTCAGTTTCCTGAAAACCTACACCGCGCAGCGAATCCAGGATCTATCCCAGTGGATCAACAGAGATCAGGGAGCGGCTTTCATCAGCAAACCCGTCTACCAGACGCCGATTCATCAAGTTTACACATATCCGGCCTGCGCAGTGGATTATCGCAGAGGTCATGCCATGCGCTACGCGCTGGAAATTGCCCCCGACTGGCTGCAAATCGATCCACAAACCGGCATCATAAGCGGCGTTCCTCCCGCCGAAGGACGCTATGATGTCCTTCTCTCCGCCGAGACGGATCATGGAATTCGGTTGGAGCAGTCGTATTCTCTCCAGGTGGTCGATCGGCGTCCGCGTCTTTTGATGACATTCAATGAAGAATCCGGCGATTTCCTCGACGCCAGCGACTATCAACACACCTCCTCTCAACGCGGCGACCTTCGAACCGTTCAGGGGCGATTGGGCAATGCCGTCTACTTGAACGGCAGTAATGCTTATGTACAAATTCCACACGCCGATTCGCTGAGCCTGACCGGATCGATTACAGTGGAAGCGTGGATTAAACCGGACAGCATATCCAACGGCAATCCCGTGATAATCTCGAAGGGTGACGACGAAAATTTCAATTACACGCTGATGCTCGGCTACGGGCCTTTTTCATGGGATATCATGGAGCCCTGTTTCATGCCGAAGCGCTTCGACATCGAAAATCGGGTTTACTATGGACGCAAGGAAATCGAAGCGCAGCTGAAAGCAAGACAATGGGTGCACATCGCAGGCGCCTACGATTCATCCGCCGAGATGGTCTGCGTGTACGCCGATAATCGAAAAATCGTCGAAAGTTCCAATCGGACTCTCATGCCTGAAAACACCCGCCCGCTGCTTATCGGGTTGGGAAACAGCCGCAGTTTTCGCGGCGCCGTCGATGACGTCAAAATTCTTCCTTTCGCCAAACAGGCGTTCGCGGCGGGATTATGCATCTCGCAAATCGACGCCTCCGGCATATCCCCCGCCCAGGATCGCGTCGCCCTGTCCTTGTCCGAACACAGAAAAGAATTCATCGATGCAAGCGAATTCTGTTTATACGTCGAACCGGCCGATCAATGGATCAAACTTCCCCCCCAAAAATTATCTCCGGGAAATTCTATACTCTGGTGGCTGGACGAATTACACGCCAGCGAGCCGCTTCCGCCGGACGGGGCCGTTTCCCTGTACCCGCTGTCGAGTTGGGGAGAAGCCCATGCCGAAACAATCCTGGATCTGGCATGCTGGGGAAATTGGAAGCCAGATCGCAATGCGCCGGGCGTGCAAGCCGGCGTCTGGCTTCCCGGCCGATCGATTATCACGCCTCCCGATACGCCTTTTACCCTATCTTTGAAGCAATTTGCCGATAACGACGACATGGATCTCGATTGGACATATTCGGCGCAAACATTGAACGGCCCCGTCATCAACCGCTTAACCGTTAACAACGGCCAACAGACAACCGGCAGTCAAGATGTTGTGATCGCATTGTCCGCCTCGGGAGAAAACAAGCCTTGGATGCTGCGTGCATCCAATTCGCCCGCCATGGAGACAGATTGGATTCCCTATCAGGAAGAAATACCATGGCGGTTATCCGGCGGAGACGGAATGAAAACCGTTTATATCCAAGCGGCCGATTCGCTGGGCGGGCGCTCGGCAGTTGCGTCAGTTAACATCTTTCTGCAATCAAACACAGAAATTCACGGCTGGCGGCGCCACGAATCCAATCCGCAGTAGAGATCTCACTTTTTTTGAGGGGGACGATGCAGCGGGCGGATTTCCAACTGGCTGATAAGCGCGCCCGGCGCGGTATTCAAAACCTCATGACACGCGACGCCGACTTCCTCCGGCTTGATTTTCCATGAGTGATTCTCATCGGGATCGTGGCGATGCGATTCACTGTCCACCGAACCGGGAAAGATCGTCGTGACTTTGATTCCATAATCGCGCACTTCCTGCATGAGCGACTCCGAAAATCCGGTGACGGCATATTTCGTGGCGGCGTATCCGCTGCCTCCGGGCAGCGGCAGGCGCCCCGAAATCGACGATATATTGATGATGTGCCCCCCGCCCTGCCGCTTCATAAACGGGAGAACAACTCGGACGGCATAAAATACGCCGTTGATATTCGTCTCCACCATGGCGCGCCATTCGTCCAGGGAAAGCGTAAAAACGTCTTTGCGAATCACCAAACCGGCGTTATTGATCAAAGCGTCCACGCCATTCATCTGCTCGATCAGTTTGGAAAAGGCAGCCTGTACCTGATCAGGATCGCGCAGATCACAAGCGGCTATATGGCAGCGACCGCCATCCGATGCGATTTGATCCTGCATCTGTTTCAATAAATCCTGCGATCGCGCCGTCAATCCGACATGATATCCCTTGCGCGCCAATACCGCCGCGATGCCGCTTCCAATGCCTTTGCTGGCTCCGGTAATTATGACTTTCATCATTCAATCCCCAATTGCATCTATTAAATAAATGTCCATAAAACAAATCTCCCCCCGTAGATCGGGGGGAGGAGAAACAAAACAAGCAACTTGTTCAACGTCAATTCAACTTTGCTAAGAATCATCTGATTTTTACTCTTTTTTCCGGTTATCGATCACGCGTTTGGCTTTGCCTTGGAAGCGCTCCAAGGTATGCGGGTCGACCAGTTCGACATTGACTCGGATGTTGGCCACGATCTGGATCTCGCGGGCGATTCGCTCGCGCAAAGAGTGCATCTTGCTCATCATATCCGAGAAAACCTCCGGCCGCATTTCCACTCGAACGGTCACTTCATCCAACGCCTTCGGCCGTGAAACTTCAATCTGATAATGGGGCGCAGCGCCTTCGACGCGCAGCAAAGCTTGTTCGATCTGCGACGGGAAAACGTTGACGCCGCGAATGATCAACATATCGTCCGAACGGCCCACTACCCGGCTCATGCGAATCGTCGTGCGCCCGCAGGGGCAAGGCGCCGGATTGAGGGAAGCGATGTCGCGAGTCCGATAGCGGATGATCGGCATCGCCTGCTTGGTCAACGAGGTTATCACCAGTTCGCCCCGTTCACCGTCCCCGACCGGCTCCAACGTATCCGGATCCAGGCATTCAACAATAAAATGATCCTCCTGGATGTGCATGCCGTCCCGCAAGGCGCATTCGCCGCTGACGCCGGGGCCGATCACTTCGCTGAGTCCATAGTTGTTAAAGGCGTGGATCCCCATCTGCTTCTCGATGGCGCTGCGCATATCCTCCGTCCAAGGCTCGCCGCCGAAATGCGCGAATTGGAGCGGCAGTTCTTCGGGGCCGATTCCTTTTTGATTGGCCACTTCGCCCAGATAGAGAGCGTAACTAGGCGTGGAAACCAGTACATCCGATTTCAGATCCAACATCAGCGAAATTTGACGCTCGGTATTTCCCCCTGAAGCGGGAACGACCGAGGCGCCCACTCTCTCCACGCCGTAATGCAGTCCAAAACCGCCGGTAAAAAGACCGTAGCCAAAAGAGATCTGCACAAGATGCTCCGGCCGCAGCCCGCCCGACGTTAAAAACCGGGCGCACAATTCCGCCCACGTCTTCAAATCCTCGCTTGTGTACGCAACAAATGTAGGCTTCCCTGTCGTGCCCGTCGATCCGTGAATGCGAGCGATTTTTTCCCGAGGCACGGCCAAAAACCCGAGAGGATAATGCTCTCGAAGATCGCTTTTGGTTGTAAATGGAAGCCGCTGCAGATCGTCCAAACTCTGAATGGAATCCGGAGAGAGGCCCTCCTTCTCAAAAATCTTCTTATAAAACGGAACATTCGCGGCGCGCGCCGCGGTTTCCCGCAGCCGCGCTAATTGAAGATCGGCGATTTGAGATCTCGGCAGCGCTTCAGCCTGATCCCATATTCTATTTTCCACAACAAACGACTGTCCCGGCTCCTGTTGCATTAAAGTCATGATGAATTTCGATGCTCCTAACTCACTTGGCTCTTGATTGGATGAATCATGTTTCGCGGATTAATCCGCTTCATACAGATCGACGTTTCCGATCACATTCACTTTATTTCTCAACAAAACCTCGATGGCTTTGTCGATGTCTTCAAAGCGGAAAATCAGAACCGCTTTATTTTTTCGACCGAACGTGAAGGCGTACATGTACTCGATGTTCAAACCGCCTTGATCGATGACGTCCACGATCTCTTTCAAGCCGCCCGGACGATCGGTCACTTCGATGGCGACCACTTCGGTTACATTGACGACATGCCCCTTCTCCTCCAGGATGGATTTGGCCTTTTGCCACTCTTTGACAATCAAACGCAAAATTCCGAATTGCTGCGTATCCGCCAGCGTCAGCGTCAGAATATTGATTCCCGCCTCCGCCAACAGCGAGCAAGGCTCCGTCAACTGCCCGGCTTTGTTTTCCAAAAACAAGGATAATTGATAAATTTTCATTGGTTTAACTCCCCAACTTTCTCTCGGTGCAAAAATCTCGATGGCTTCTGAAACTCACAGGTTGACTTCTCGTTTATCAATAACGCGTTTGGCTTTGCCTTCGCTCCGTTGAATGGTATGAGGCTCCACCAGACGAACATTAACTCGAATGCCCAGCGTGTTTTCGATGGCGTGCGACAATTGCTTATGCAAATCCTCGATGGCGCGGACTTTATCGCTGAAGAATTCGGAGGTCACCTCAACCTCGACGGTCATGACATCCAATCCCTTCTCGCGCTCGAGAATAATCATGTAATGCGGCAGGGCGCCCTCCACCGACAACAAGGCGGTTTCCACCTGCGACGGGAATACGTTGACGCCGCGAATAATAAACATGTCGTCGCTGCGGCGGCCGATGCGCTTCATGCGGCGAATGATGCGCCCGCATGGACACGGTTCAGGAATCAAACAGGTGATGTCGCGAGTGCGGTAGCGAATGACCGGCATGGCTTTTTTGCTGAGCGTCGTTAAAACCAATTCGCCTTCTTCACCCTCCGGCAGGACTTCTCCGCTTTCCGGATCGATGATTTCCGGATAGAAATGATCTTCGAAGATATGCAGGCCATGCTGATTTTGACACTCGATGCCCACCCCGGGGCCGATAATTTCAGACAAGCCGTAAATATCGAACGCTTTAATCGAACTCAACGCTTCGATCCGATCCCGCATCGACTCGGACCAGGGCTCCGCGCCGAATACGCCCACGCGCAAGGGCAGTCGGGGTATATCCACATCCATTTCAGACGCCCGTTCGAGGAGATGAAGAAAATAACTCGGCGTGCAGCAAATAGCCGTGACGCTGAAATCCTTCATGATCATGATCTGACGATCGGTGTTGCCGCCGGAAATGGGAATCACCGTCGCGCCCAAGCCCTCCCCGCCGTAATGAGCGCCCAGGCCGCCGGTAAAGAGACCGTATCCATAAGCGTTTTGGATGATGTCTCCCCGATGCAGTCCGCACGCGGCGAAGGTGCGCACCATGACGCTGGTCCACACCTCAATGTCTTCCTTCGTGTAGGCCACCACCGTCGGCTTCCCCGTCGTCCCGCTCGAAGCGTGCAGCCGAACCACCTCGCTCATGGGGCTGGCGAATAAGCCGAAGGGGTAGGCGTCGCGAAGATCACTTTTTAATGTAAACGGCAACTTTTTGACATCGTCCAGCGATTGAAAATCGGACGGCGTCATGCTCCGTTCTTCCATGCGTTTGCGAAACATCTCCACATTCGCATAGGCTCGCTCCACCACAGAGATAAAACGTCTAAGTTGAAGATCCTCCAGCTGCGCTTTCGGCAAGTAATCTGGGGCGCTGGCGGGATGAAATCCGCCCGGCCGATCATTCCATTGTTCTTTCATTGATTATTCTCTCACATTGGGATTTCAACAACTTCATTTTTCTACTTTATTCAATATAACACACATTTCCACAAGGAAAAGAAGACCCCGGCCTCCCCGGCTCATAGAGGCGAACCCCGCTCTTCTCACACTCTTAGATAACTTTAAAATGTTCATTTCTCGGCCGCGGCCAGAAAAACCGGATACTCTTTCTCCACGCCGCTGGATGTCGGCTTTCTCACCACAGACGCCGTTGAAAATCGTACGTTCCGAAATCCGGCCATTCGCAGATGCGCCGCAAATTCATCTCGATCGAAGCCCCGATGAGCCGCCGCCGTCGCGTCGGAATGAAAATCTCCTTCTTCGGCGTCCAGATCGGCGAAGGCGATTTGACCGCCGTCCTTCAACATCATAGCAAAGCGATCCATCGCGCCTTGCGTATTCTCGATATGATGCAGCACCATCGATCCGACAATTATATCGAAAGACGCCGGTAAAAGTGCATCGGACTCTACATTCCACTTCAGCGTCTGAACATTGTGAACTTGGACGCGAGCGATCTTCGCAGCAATCACATCCAGCATTTGTTCGGACGAATCGACGGCGGTGATCGTTCCGGCATGAGGCTGCAACTTAAACGTCAGCAGACCCGTTCCCGCGCCATAATCCATGACTTGGCATCCCGGAGAAAACCGCAGATTTTCTATCATAGCATCGCCGACCTCCGAAGCCAGTTCTATTCGCTTCGGCTCTCGATCAAAATCGGCCGCCAACTCGTTAAAATAATTCATCTTGCCCCTTATCTGTTAAATTCTGCTGAAAACGCCCGTTTTCAATCAGCAATTTCATCCATGAAAAACAACTGGATCTTCTCTTCCCCCCTTCAAGATCAAACTAGATTGCATTACATAATATAATTGAATCATGAATCCAACGCATAGGGCCGCGTCGACTTTTCCAGGCAAGGCCATCTTTTTATAGAAGCGAGGGCGATAAAAAATGAATAAGACTCTGCTGCAGCGATTTGGAATGCGATCGGTTTGCTTGGGCCTGCTTTTCACCCTAGGGATAACGGCGGCTTGGACGCAAAGCGAAGGCGCGCTCGAAAATCCGGGCGTGTTCGTCGGCACGTACACCGGCGGGAAAAGCCAGGGCATCTATGCCTGCCGCTTCGATAACAAAACCGGCGAATTGCAACACGCCAACGTCACAACCGGCGTCGTCAATCCATCCTTTCTCGCCGTCGCGCCCAACAAGAAATTCTTATACTCCGTTAATGAAACATCCCAATTCGAGGGAAAGCCGGGAGGATCGGTCTGCGCTTTTGCCATTGATCCCAAAACGCTCGCCTTGAATTTCCTGAATCAACAGCCCACTCGCGGCGGGGCGCCGTGTTATGTATCGGTCGATCAGAATTCCCAGTGGCTGCTGTTCGCCAATTATTCGGGCGGAAGCGCCGGCGTTTTCCCCCTCTCTCAAGAGGGGCGAATACAAGAAATCTCTTCGTTCATCCAACATGAGGGCGCCAGCGTCAATCCCGCCCGGCAAAAAGGGCCGCACGCTCATTCCATCGTCCCCTCGCCGGACAACCGCTTCGCTTTTGTCGCCGATCTAGGCTTGGATAAATTGATGATCTACCGCTTCCTGGAAGGGAATCTGACGCCCAATGAGACGCCCTTTCTGGAAGTGCAGCCCGGTGCGGGGCCGCGCCACTTCACGTTTCATCCCAACGGCAAATTCGCCTTCTTGATCAACGAAATCGACTCCACAATCCTGTCGCTCTCCTACGATCCCTCCCGCGGCGCCTTTCAAATAGTACAAACAGTCCCCGCTCTGCCGGCTGATTTCCAGGGCGACAGCACCTGCGCTGACATCCATGTCCACCCATCTGGAAAATTCCTATACGGCTCCAACCGCGGCCACGACAGCATCGTCGTCTACCGGATCGGAAGCGACGGAAAACTCGCCTTCGTCGAACATGAATCGACCCAAGGAAAAACGCCGCGCAACTTCGCCATCGATCCGACCGGCGCCTTTCTGTTGGCCGCCAACCAGAACAGCGATTCGATTGTCTCGTTTCACATCGACTCTCAAACGGGAAAACTCGCGCCGGCCGGCTTCAAAGTGGAAGTCCCCAATCCCGTCTGTCTGAAATTTTATCCATCCATTTGGGAACTGGATGAGCAGAAAAAACGAGAATCCTCTCTCCGGTGAAATGTCTCACTTGAAATGGAGTAGGAAGGTTCAAGGTTTTTAATGGAGGACTCGCTTTGCCGTGCGCCGATAGCCGGATGACGCCTCACGGCTCATGAAAGCAGAACACGGTCAAAAAACATCCGATCGATCGTTTGCACCCAAGCATCCAAATCGACGGATTCCTCTTTGCCATAAGCGATCGTCATGTAAGAACCCACTATAGTATCGTAGCCCAGGGCCAAAATGCGGGGATCGAGATCGACGAAAATCCCTTTTTGAATCCCCGATCGAAACAGTTCTTCCAAACGATCGATGAATCCGCTCATGATATTCCGCACCTCGCCATCCAATCCAGCCAGCATATCCCAGTTATAACGAAGCATATGCCCATAATAAATCTGCGCCAGATTTTTATATTCCAGCGTGATGACGGCGGATTCGCGATTGTAGGCGCGAAGACATTCCAATTCATGGTCCGATTCCCGCAATGATGCGCCCAATCGCTTTTCCACTTCATGCCAGATGCTCAAAATTAACTCTTCGAATAATTCTTTTTTCCCCTTAAAAAACCGATAAATCGTGCCGACGGCGAACTCAGATTCCTCGGCGATATCCTGCATAGTTGTTCCCTCATAACCCTTCTCCAGCAAAAGACGCACCGCTGCATCCATGATATCTTGCCGATGCCTCTGATAATCACGCTCCCGCCGTGACATTTTCGCTTGACTTTTTTTGATCATAATTGAAACGATTCGCAGTAAAACAAACGTTCTAAATGATGAATTGATATTTATTTTTTTTAATTAGATTCAAATTATAATATCAAATTCAACATTCCTTTAGACGCCGCAGTCCCTTTCTATCCATAAAATCGGATTTTCCGTTGCTCCAAGACTTGACGTTCTTTTGAAGAATGAATATATATTCATTTATTAAAATTGCAATTCCTATGCAGAGTCGTTTGGTAAAATCCCGAAATTGCAATCAATTACACTGCTCCCTGTAACAGCAGCTCTTTTAATCGTGATGAGCGCCCGAGAGGAATCGTGCAACTATGAACAAACCAGGTTTTATAGAATCCACCCCCTGCGAAGCCATTCATCCTCGCGTCGAAGCCATAGAACCCCCTCAACAATCCACGTCACAGCGAGTCATATGGGAAAGCATGGATAAAGCCATAGACGCCCTGCTCTTCGAGCAGGAAGAAGAAGGATACTGGTGCGCAGAATTAGAAGGCGACTCGCTCCTCCAAAGCGAATACATTTTAATGACTCATGTTACGCACTAATCCCAGAATTAGGCTGGTAAATATTATAATCTCTGGAGTTCAGACCATGCCATTTGATGGGCTTTTACA
>JAFGTC010000249.1 GCA_016934335.1 Candidatus Omnitrophota bacterium
ATTGGAAGCCAAGATTCAGGCGATGGAGTGTTACGAAAGCGAAAAGCGATCGTTTCCCCATCCACGCTCTCCTGAAGCGCTGCGGGCCGCCGCCAAGCGATGGGGAAGCGTCGTCGGGCTGGAAGCCGCCGAGGCATTTGAGTTAATGCGGAGCATCCGCTAGAAAGGAATCGATGATGATCTCGGAATTTTGCATCGGCCGCCGCCGCATCGGTCTCGGAAATCCCGTCTATATGATCGCCGAGATGTCGGCGAATCACAATCAAGATTTCGAGCAGGCTGTGCGGATTTTGCACGCCGCCAAAGAAGCGGGCGCCGACGCCGTCAAACTGCAGACCTATACGCCGGACACGTTGACGATTTCCTCCGATCGAGAGTGCTTCAAAGTGAAAGGGGGGACGTTGTGGGACGGGCAAACCTTGTACGAACTTTACCAGCAGGCTTGCACTCCCTGGGAATGGCACCCCAAATTAAAACAGATTGCCGATGACATTGAACTCGATCTTTTCTCCACTGCATTCGATCCGTCTTCGGTGGATTTTCTGGAAGAATTGGGCATGCCGATTCACAAAATCGCCTCGTTTGAAATCGTTGACCTTCCCTTGATCGAAAAGGCGGCGTCGACGGGAAAGCCCCTTCTTCTTTCGACGGGCATGGCGGTTTTGAGCGAAATCGATGAAGCGGTTCGGACGGCGCGGAATGCGGGCGCCTCCCAAATTGCTTTATTCAAATGCGTCAGCGCTTACCCCGCGCCGCCCGACAAAATGAATCTTCGCACCATCCCCCATTTGGCCGAAGCATTCCAGGTTCCGACCGGCCTTTCCGATCACACGCTCGGTTTTACCGTTCCCGTGGCGGCCGTCGCACTGGGAGCGGCCATGATCGAAAAACATTTCACCTTGTCCCGCGATAGTCAAAGTCCGGACGCGGCTTTCTCTATGGAGCCTTCCGAATTCAAGTCGATGGTGGAAGCCGTTCGCATCGCCGAGCAATCGCTGGGCGGCGTTCAATATGGAATTCAGGACATCGAAGAAAAAAGCCGCGTGTTCAGGCGTTCATTGTTTGTCGTGAAAGAAATCAAAAAGGGAATGACATTTACGCCCGAACACGTCCGATCCATTCGGCCCGGCGGAGGCCTTCACACTCGCTATTATCATGAAATCATAGGCCGGCATGCGGCTTGCGATATTGAAGCGGGAACGCCGTTATCATGGTCTTTGGTGCAATAATTCCGAAAAAGGATTCAGCGGAGCGAATCAATCGAGGGAGGCAGTCAAGTGGCCGCGGAGTCGTCAGAGGATCGACATTCAGACATGCGCTTTTTCGTGATCGGCTGCGGATCGATCGGCAAACGCCATATACGCAATCTTCTATCGCTCGAGGCGGGAGCGGTGTTGGCTTACGATCCTCTCGAATCGTGCCGCCGGGAAATCCGGGAAATGCCGCAGGTCGAAACAGTCGACTCAATCGATGACGCCTGGGCTTGGAAACCCGACTCCGTTTTGGTTTGCTCGCCCAATATCTATCACATCGAGCACGCCCTCCGCGCCGCCGAACATGACTGCCGCCTTTTTATCGAAAAGCCGCTTTCCCACCAGATGGAGGGCGTCGATCGATTGATTCGACTGATTCGGGAAAAGAAACTGGCTTCCCTGGTTGGATGCAATATGCGCTTCCATCCCGGGTTGAAAAAAGTGAAGGAACTGCTGGAGAAAGGCGCGATCGGCGCCATCGTCAGCGCGAGAGCGGAATTCGGCCAATATCTTCCCGACTGGCGCCCCAACTCTGATTATCGCCGATCTTACAGCGCCCGCCGGGATCTGGGCGGCGGCATCGTGCTCGACGCCATCCATGAAATCGATTATATCCGCTGGCTGGCGGGCGGCGTCAAAACGGTTTCGTGCATGATGGACAAAGTCAGCCGTTTGGAGATGGACGTCGAAGACGCCGCCTCCATGGTGCTGCGCTTTGAAAACGGAGCGATCGGCGAAGTGCATGTCGATTGCATTCAGCGCGCTTACAAACGCGCATGCCGCATCATCGGCGAGGAGGGATCCATCGAATGGGATTATTCCAAAGGAGAAGTTCTTTGGTACAGCGCCGAGAATCGGGAGTGGAAGCGATTTATCAATCCCGACGGATGGCAGGTCAACGATATGTACCTCGATGAGCTCCGCCACTTTTTACAATGCCTCTCGGATCCCGCCGTTCAACCGGTTCAGGATGCGGCCGAAGGCGCCCGGGCGCTCGAAATCGCTCTGGCGGCCAAGCAGTCGTCTCTTCAATCCCTGCACATTCATTTGGAGCGCCATGACTAGCAAAAAAACGAACATAATGGCCGTTATTCAAGCCAGGATGGGTTCGACCCGGCTTCCTGGGAAAGTGTTGATGGAGATCGGCGGAAAGCCGGCCCTCTACCACGTCGTCAGCCGCGTGCGGAAGGCCGCCGCGATTGATCGCGTCGTTGTCGCCGCGACTCGAAATCCCATCGACGATCCCCTGCAAGCCTGTTGCGAAACTCTGGGAGTCGCCTGCTTCCGCGGCGACGAAGACGATGTCTTGGATCGCTTCTATCAAACGGCCGTTCAATATCCGGCGGATGTCATTGTGCGCATCACCGCCGATTGTCCGCTCCTCGATCCGAACGTGACGGATCATGTAGTCCATGCGTTTCTCGAGGGACAGTGCGACTATGCTTCGAACACGCAGGTCTGCACGTATCCGGATGGCTTGGATACGGAAGTTTTCAGTTTCCAAGCGCTCGAACGCGCCTGGAGGGAGGCGCGCCTCCTCTCCGAGCGGGAGCATGTCACGCCGTACATAAAAAATCATCCCGAAATTTTCCGCTTGAAGAGCGTCGAAAACGATTGTGATTTATCCGCGCTGCGCTGGACGTTGGACGAACCTACCGATTTGGAGTTCATCCGCGCAGTTTATGAAAACATTTCCTGCGAATTTTTCGGCATGGAGGAGATTCTGACTTTGCTGCAGTCTCATCCGGATATCGGCCGGATCAATCAAGGAATCGAACGGAATGAAGGGTATCAAAAATCACTCAGAGAAGATCGGATCGTAAAATGAATCAAGACGCCGGACAAAAATTATACCGAAAAGCCAAATCATTGATTCCCGGCGGTACGCAGCTTCTTTCCAAGCGGCCGGAAATGTTTTTACCCGATTTATGGCCCTCCTATTTCAGCAAAGCGAAAGGCGTAGAGGTCTGGGATCTGGAGGGAAGACGCTATGTCGATATGTGCTACAACGGCATCGGCGCCTGCATCCTGGGAGCGGCCGATCCCGATGTCAACGAAGCCGTGATTCGCGCCGTCCATGCGGGCGTCATGTCCACCTTGAATTGCCCGGAAGAAGTCGAACTCGCCGAACATCTCTGCGAACTGCATCCCTGGGCCGATATGGTTCGCTATGCGCGCAGCGGCGGCGAGGCGATGGCCGTCGCCGTGCGGATTGCGCGCGCCAAAACGCGGCGCGATAAAATCGCTTTTTGCGGATATCACGGTTGGCACGATTGGTATCTGGCGGCCAACCTGGCCGAGGACGACGCATTGGACGGTCATCTGCTTCCCGGTTTGGATCCCCTGGGCGTGCCTCGCGGGCTTCAGGGAACCGCCCTGCCTTTTCACTACAACCGGATCGACGAGCTCGAAGACATTGTCCGCCGCAACTGTTCTCAAATGGCCGCCATCGTGATGGAGCCCATCCGCAATGTCGAACCCGATCCGGGATTCTGGAAGCGAGTCCGTGAAATCGCGGACGAGAATCATCTCGTGCTCGTAATCGACGAAATTACAGCGGGCTTTCGTCTGAACACAGGCGGCGCCCATCTGGGATTGGATATCTCTCCCGATATCGCCGTATTCGGCAAAGGCATGAGCAACGGCTATCCCATGGCCGCCGTCATCGGGCGCTCGGAGATCATGCAGGCCGCCCAATCCACTTTTATCAGCAGCACGTATTGGACGGAGCGAGTCGGCCCCGCCGCCGCCTTGGCCGTGATCCAAAAACATGGCAAGAAAAACGTCTCCGCTCATCTGGATCAAATCGGCCGCCAGGTGAAAGAATGCTGGCGGGCGGCGGCCGACCGGTCGGGCATGCCAATTCATATCGGCGGGATCAATCCCTTGGCGCACTTCTCCTTTGAGTGTGAACAGTCGCAGGTCGCGCATACCTGCTTCACCCAGCTGATGCTGGAGCAGGGCTTCCTCGCGACGAAAGCCTTCTATGCAACTTTCGCTCATCGGGATGAACATGTTCAAGCCTATCAGCGAGCCGTCGAGTCGGCCTTCTCCGAAATCGCTCTCGCTCTTCAACAAGGCGTCATTCACGAAAAACTGAAAGGACCCGTCGCCCATTCCGG
This sequence comes from Candidatus Omnitrophota bacterium, assembly GCA_016934335.1. GTDB lineage: Bacteria > Hinthialibacterota > Hinthialibacteria > Hinthialibacterales > Hinthialibacteraceae > JAFGTC01. The sequence goes on from JAFGTC010000249.1 coordinate 4,376, forward strand.
ATTTCAGCGGTTAACCTAAATTGGAAAAAAAAGATAACCCTATCACAGTGAAACTTCAGCAAATCAAACGAGGAATCCATGTTCTCGCCCGGGTGATCCATCCCTACCGGTGGCAATACGCGCTCACTCTGTTTGTCGATTTCTTTAAGGTCATTCTGGAAGCCGTCGTGCCCATCCTGTTTCTGCCGATTTTTTATGATCTGCTCGGCGCGGGAGACAAACTCCAGGAATTCGGCTATTGGATTCGCATTCAAGGATGGGTGCAAAGCCTCTTCGGACTGGAATCGGTCACCCTGATCGGGCTGCTTCTTCTGCTTATCGCCGCATTTCTGAAATGTCTGATCGGTTTGATTTTCGTTTATCTGAGCGTGCGTCTGGTGAATTCATTCGCCTGCGACATGCGGAACGCTCTCTTCCATGAAATCGTCAATACGCGCTGGCTCTATTATCTCAATCGCCGCGTCGGCGATTCCATCGATACCATTCATTATCAAGTCGAGCGCAGCCGCGTATGCCTGGCGGATACGGTTGCTTTCTTCGACTTGGCGGGAACGGCATTGATTTACACCGCCGCGGCCGCCTGCATCTCCTATATCACCATCCTCGCCGCCGCCGGCGCTGTGATTATCGCCGCTGCGATCATCGTCCCCTTAGCCTTTCTCAGCCGGCGCTATGGCGAAAAATGCATCCGGGTCACGCACAATCTCACCAATTATCTCGAAGAGTTATTAGGCGGCTTGAAAGTCGCCAAAGCCTGCCGCATGGAATCGAGCGCGGAGGCGCTGGTCGGACAGCAAAATTATTTGTGGAAAAAATATTATACGGCGACCGATCTGCTGCGGCAGGCGCCGGTTCACATCTTGGAGTTCGTCGTCCTTTTCGGCATTCTCGCCGTCGTCATTCTCCTGCAGCGAAGCGGATTGGTCGACCTTCCCAAAGCCGCCGTCACCGGCATGCTCTTGTACCGCTGCTTTACGCGCGTCTCCACTCTGCAGATGTTTTGGGTGCGGATCTTCGAAAATATTCCCTCCGTCAATCACATTTTGAAATTTTTCGACGATTTTCGCTCGAACAAGGAAAAAGACTCCGGCGAATCGATCCGGCAGTTTGATCGGCTGGTTCTCGACGATTTCACCTTCCATTACATCCCCGACCGCCCCGCTCTCTCCCAACTCAAGACGCAGATCAATCGAGGCGAAATGATCGGCATCGTGGGCGGATCCGGCGCAGGCAAAACCACCTTCGTCGACGCGATTCTCGCTTTTTTACCGCCGGTCTCCGGCCGAATCCGGGTCAACGACATCGATCTTCAGAATCTGAACCCGCACAAATGGCGCGATCTCATCGGATATGTTCCCCAGGAAGCGGTCATGTTCAATGAAAGCGTCCGGTATAACATCACCCTGGGCCGCACCGATTTTTCCGAGGACGACATCCGATGGGCCGCCCGCACGGCGCACGCCGATGAGTTTATAGAAGAACAGCACGACGGCTACGAAACGGTCATCGGCAAGCGCGGTTCGAAAATCTCCGGCGGGCAGCGCCAGCGCCTGGCTCTCGCGCGCGCCTTGATTCGACGCCCGCAAATTTTGATTCTGGATGAAGTCACCAGCGCCGTGGACGCTCAGACCGAAATGCGTATGCAGGAGGCTCTTGAAGCAATTCGCGGGACCATGACCATCTTTGTTGTCGCCCATCGGTTGGCGACCGTCATGAAATCCGACCGAATCCTGGTTCTGGATCAGGGGAAAATTGTGGAAAGCGGATCTCCCTCCGAATTGATTCAACAGAACGGCTTGTTCAGCGAACTCGTATCGCTTCAAAAGTTGGTTTGATTTTTCCGGCTTGTCATGGGATAGTAGAACCTCGGCGTTTTGATCTTAATCGGGAGAATGAAAATGAAAAAAGTAAACCGGCGGGATTTTGCCAAATGGGCCTTGGGATCGAGCATGATGCTGGCCGCGCCGCACTCGCGCGCGCTGGGAGCGAACGATGACATCCGGGTGGCGGTCGTTGGCTTTCATGGCCAGGGACGCAGCCACATCAACAATTACCGGAGCATTCCCGGCGTTCGCATTGCTGCATTGTGCGACGTAGATCGGGATGTACTCAGCCAGGGCCTCGAGCAGTCCAAAAAGCGAAAAGAATCGGTGGACGTATACACGGACGTCCGCAAACTGCTCGAGGATCCGAACATCGACGCCATCTCCACAGCAACGCCGAACCACTGGCACGCGCTCATCACTGTCTGGTCCTGCCAGGCGGGCAAGCATGTCTGCGTCGAGAAGCCGGTTTCGCACAACATCTTCGAAGGCCGCAAAATGGTGGAGGCGGCCCGCCGGTACAACCGCCTCGTGCAGGCCGATCTCGATTTGCGCTCAGATGAAAGCGTCGCTCGCGCCGTCGAGTATATCCAGCAAGGCCGCCTCGGCAAAATATTGTACGCGCGAATTTTCAACTACAAGCGCCGCGACAGCATCGGCAAAGTCGGCGGCCCTCAGCCGATCCCCTCTTCCATCGATTACGATTTGTGGACCGGCCCGGCGCCCATGACGCCGCTGATGCGCAGGAATCTCCATTACGATTGGCATTGGGTGTGGCCAACCGGCTGCGGCGAGATCGGCAACAACGGCCCGCACCAGCTGGACATCTGCCGCTGGGCGTTGGGCCAAATGGAACTGCCGCAACGCGTCTTCAGTTTGGGAGGACGCTTCGGCTATATCGATGACGGCCAGACGCCCAACACGCATATCGCCGTCCTGGATTATCAACCCGCCCCCATCTATTACGAATCTCGCGGACTGCCCGGAAAATCCGGCGATTCGCTCATGGACAATGTGCAGATCAAGAGCGTCACAGGCAAGCCGATCCCCGATCAGCACAACAGTAAAAGCCCCAACATGACTTGGGTGATCCAATGTGAAAACGGATATTTGAAGTATACAACCGCCTATGACAATGACGGGAAAGTCATCCGACAATTCGAAGGCGTCGATCGCGGCCCCCAGACAAGTTTCATCAACGCCCTGCGCAGCGGAAAACAATTCGATCTGCGCAGCGATATTCTCGAAGGCCATCTATCCACCTCTCTCAGCCACATGGGCAACATCTCCTATCGCGTTGGCAAAGAAAACTCCAGCGACGAAATACGAGAAAGGATTCAAGGCGATAAAGTATTGAGCGAATCCTACGGTCGCTTCCTCGACCATCTGGCCGCCAATGGCGTGGATTGCCGTAAAACGCCGCCCACTCTCGGCGCCTGGCTGACCATGGATCCCCAAACCGAACGCTTCACAGGCGATCTGTCCGAACGGGCCAATCAACTGGTAAGCCGGGATTATCGAGCGCCGTTTATCGTACCGGAGAAAGTGTAAGAAGCCGGATGTAGGAGTCCAGGTATAAGAAGCCGAGTGTAAGAAGCCGAAAGGTCCGGCGGAATGTTGAAACGCCGGACCTTTCTCTTTCCTTCAATCTCTTCGCGAATGCGTCAATCTCAGATTTGCGAACAGGGCCTCGGACGCAGAATAAGGTCTGAAATGTTGGATACAGTATCCCGGTATTCTTCTTTCCCGCTCAATTCCTTCCAGGCCGGCGAATTTCGGAATACGTCCCAATTTTTATAACGCGCATCCATGTCTTCAAAAGCAAGCATGTAGGTCAAATTGGGCAGTTGCGGTCCAATGATGGATTCGCCGAAGAAAACCGGATGCAGGCCGGTTTGGCGGAAGATTTCGATCTCGCCGCCTTCGTTGAACATCTCGATTTTCTTTTTGGCTTTGATCTCGCTGTGGCTTTCATAAGTCCGCATCTCGAATATGCGCGAATCCTTATTTTTCACCGCATCGGGAACTTCGACCTTGGGCATATGGCTGAATGCGGTCATCAAGGAACTTTCATATCGCACATAGGATGGATCGGACATCGCACAGTTCAGAAATTCGGATCCCTTGCCGAGAAATTCTTCGTCCGCCAGCATGCGCCTCGTCGCCGTCACAACCGATTCCAGCGAATTATGAGGCAACAGCACATAGAGCGTTGGACTGGATTGCCCGAACATGACATTGAATACCCCGACCGGCCCGATGCCCAGTCGATTCCAGGCAGGTATAGCCGCCTCGTGAAGAAATTTCTCCAAAAATCCTTTCTTTGATCCAATCAGCGTATGCCAGCGCCTCATTTCTAAATATTGCCGATCGGCGCCTTCACGGGAGGCGTCGGCCGTCAGGACGGGGGAAGCGGCCGCCAATGCGGTCGCAGCGACAAAATTCCTTCGTTTCATTGATCATGCCTCGCTTCGATTTTTGAGATTCTCTCCCAAATTGGGTGGTGTACTTTATCACAGTTTTTCTGATATTTCGACTCATTTTTCCACACTATCTATGATTGAAACGAAATAAATATGAATGATATTGACAATTCATGGTCGATTATGATTCGTTTCGTTCAGCAAAGATTGACGAACCAGGAGTATCTGTGAGAGAATAGTGTGTTTGGACTCGAATTAAAATCCTGATTCTTTTGATTGGGGAAATGCTTGCGTAACATTTTTGTGGTTTTTTCGCGCCCAAAACCGACTTCGATGGAGGTATAATGATGACTGATTTAAAATCAGAAGCAAAAAAATCAAGTTCAACCCGATTTTCGCGGCGTACGATTCTAAAAACGGCGTCCGCCGCTGGGGCGTTTTTGGCGGCCCCTTCCCTGATCCCCGCCAAAGCGCTTGGCAAAAATGGCGCCGTCCCCCCCAGTGACAAAGTCGTTCTGGGTGGACTCGGCATTGGCGGACGAGGTTCATACGACCTTCGCCGGTTGATGCAGGAGCCGGATGTGATCTGCGTCGCCGCCTGTGATCCGCAAAAATCCCGTCTCGAGCAAACCAAGCAATTGATCGACAGCCGCTACGAAAATTCCGATTGCGCCACGTACAGGGATATTCGCGAATATTTGGCCGAACGAACGGATATCGATGCGCTCTTGATTACGACGGGCGACCGGTGGCATGCGCTGGCCTCCATCATGGCGATGCGGGCCGGCAAAGACGTATATTCTGAAAAGCCCTCCAGCATGACGATCGCGGAAGGCCAGGGCGTCGTGGACACGGCTCAGCGGTATTGCCGCGTCTATCAAAGCGGCATGCAGCGCCTCAGCGAAGCCAACTTCACTTTCGCCAACGAACTGCTGCGCCTTGGACGCTTGGGCGAAGTTCGCACCGTCCGCGCTCATATCGCTCCCTGGGATGCGGCCAAAATGAGCTTTGACTGGCGGCCCGGCGAACCCGAACCTCCCATTGAAGAGACCGATTGGGACGCCTGGTTGGGACCCTGCCCCTGGCGGCCTTATCACTCCCAATATTGCAAGGGCGGCTGGCGAGGATACTATGACTTCCACACCAGCTGCATCGGCGAATGGGGCGCTCATACCTTCGCGCAATGCCAGGTGGCCATCGGCGCCGCCGACACCTCCGCCATCGACTACGGCTACGTCGACAACGAGTCCGGCGACGGCATGGTCACGAAATTCGCCAACGGCGTCAATATGATCCTCGAACGCGATCTCGAGAAAAAATATTGGCACGGCTCGTGCGGCGTCCGCTATGAAGGGACGGAGGGATGGGTGGCCATCGCCGACGGCTACGAAAAGCCCGAAGTTTCCAATCCCGCACTGCTGGCCGATTTCGATAAGATCGTCAATGAATATTCCGAACGCACCCTGCGGCCCATGAACCATTGGCGCAACTTCGTGGATTGCATCAAAAACCGCCGGTCGGCAGTGGCGAATCCGGTCGTGATGCACCGGTCAATGACCACCGTGCACGCCGCCAATATCTGCATGTGGCTGCTGCGCGATATGAAATTCGATCCGATCAAAGAGGAATTCCTCGACGACGCCGAAGCCAATCGTCTTCGTTCGCGCGCCATGCGGGAGCCCTGGATCATTTAACGATCGATCACATTGGAAGGAGAAAAACCCATGATGAAGGATACATTAAATCTCGCCGCCGTTTCCGCTGCGGGCGGAAGCGATCAAGAAGCCAAACTTCTCGGCGTGTTAAAATCGAACGCCTCGTCTCTGAAAGAAAAATGCGACGCCTGCCGCGAATTATCGATAATCGCCGGCAAAGACTCCATCGATACTCTGGCCTCGCTGCTGGATAACGATAAACTCGCGCACATGGCTCGCTATGGCATGGAAACCATTCCCGATCCGGGCGTCGATGACGCCTTTCGCGCGGCGCTCGATAAATTGACCGGTCTGCGCCTGGCTGGCGTCATTGGCAGCATCGGCGTTCGCCGCGACGCGAAAGCCATCAAACCGTTGACCAAACTGCTGAGCAGCACCGATAATGTCGTCGCTCAAGCCGCCGCCCGCGCGCTGGGAAGCATCGGCACGGTTGAAGCGGCGGAAGCCATTCAAAGAGCGATCAAGAAAACGCCCAAAGCCAATCAATTGGCGTTTTGCGAAGGCTTGTTCCGCTGCGCCGAAAATCTGGTGAAGCAGAATTTCCAGGCGGAGGCCGTCAAGATTTACAATCAAATTCTCAAAATGGATGCGCCGCATCAAGTGCGCGCCGGCGCGCTGCGCGGCGTCGTATTGAACAGCGGCCGCGAAGGCTATCAAGTCTTAATGGACGCCATTCGCGGCGACGATTACGCCATGACCGCCGCCGCCGCCCGCATCGCTCAAGAGATGCCGGGACGTTTGAACCGGATGATGCGCTCCGAATTGGCCAATTTGTCCGAAGATAAGCAAACCCTCTTCAAACAAGCATTGAATATGGAATAAGCGCCTCACCCTTTGCGGCGCAGCATCAAGTTCCAAACCAAGGCCCCCGGATAAAAATTCGGGGGCCTTGTTCATTGATTTTACAGCAAAAATCTGTTTAAAAAATTATGTCTCAAGCTCCGCCGGTTATGCAAGATTTTCCCCTAAGAAAGATTAAAACCCAAAAATAGATCGAATGTTCGAAAAATTGATGAAAACGGCGGCGCATAGCTTGAAAAATAATCATCTTCCATATACGATTAGCTATATTGGTATATAGTTATCAATATGATGTTGAGGGAATTATAAAGAATATCCTTGAAAATCTTGCGTAATTTTTGATTGTTTTTGTATAAAAATGCCATCCTGTAAAAATAGCAGCGAAAAAAGAACGCATGAATAGAGAATAAAATATCTATAAATTACTAGGAGTTAGTAGATGAACGATCGAAACAGGAAACCGCGGCTTTTTTCGTATATCGGAGCTCCGATCTTTTTCGCTGTTATTATGGCCCCGCCGGTCTTCAGTGAAATGAACCATTCGTTTCTGCAGCAATACGAAGGTTCGAAAACCTGCGCGCAATGTCACGGCGAGAAAATCGACGAAGTGATGGATTCTGTCCATTACGCCTGGCGCACGCCCAATGACAAAATCGGCTTCCCCGGCGGCGGCTCTCATGGAATGATCGACCGGTTTTGCGCCTTGGTGGGCAGCAACGCCATCGTGAATTTTACCGGCGACTTCGGCGGGCATACCGTCTCGTCGTCCTGTGGAAAATGCCATATCAGCACCATGCTTCCTTTTCCCGATCCCCAGACGGGCGAATATACTCAAACGCAGAGAGACAGCATCGACTGTCTGATCTGTCATGCCGAAAAATACGATATGAACGGCGACGGCGTTTATGATGAACCTGAATACGCCGGCAAGCGAACCTTAATGACCGATGAAAACGGTATGCGATACTGGCATCAGGATCGCAGCCTGGAAACGGCTCGGACGGTCGGTTCGGCTGTAACCGCCGAAGCCTGCTATCGCTGCCATGAGCATGGACAGGCCGATCCGTCCTACAAGCGCGGCACTCCCTTCGAACCGGAGCATGACGTCCATGCCGCCGCGGGAATGAATTGCACGAGATGCCACGAGGTCGAAGACCATAAAATCGCCCGCGGATCGCGCGTGAGCGACATGCACGCGTGGGAGCGCCAGGATGTGGAAGTGGACTGCACGAACTGTCATAACGCGCCTCATGACGAATCCGCCTACAATATGCACACGTCCTTCATCGCTTGTGAAACCTGCCATATTCCTTATATTTCCGGCGTTGCGCGCCGGGTTTGGACTTCCACTTATGGAGTGACCGAAGGCCCCGAAGCCAATATCCCTCAACTCGATCCCGAGACGGGCATGTATGAACCTTACTCCGACTTCTTGGGAACCTACGATCAGCGTCCGTCGTATCGCTGGTTTAATGGAAATTCCAGCATGCTGGCCGAGCCGGTGCACGATCCGGCCGCCTGGGATTTTCAGCCGGCTACAAAAGAGACGCCCAACGCCAAGATTTATCCTTTCCGTAAAACCGTCAGCGGCATGGTCATGGATCGCAAAGGGATTGGCATGGATCCAGAGTTCGATCCGAGTTTCACCATGAAAGCCGCGCTGGAAGCCATGACGGACAATTTGATCGCGTTCGGCTTCATGCGCCCGGAAGGTCTGACCGAGGCAGAGAAGCAGGTTCTTGCTAACTTCCCTAATTTATTGGCTTTTGATAAAGAACATTACCTGCATACGGGCCAGGTGGACGAAGCCGTCAGCATCGGGCTCGCCAAGCAGGGATTGATGTTCCAGGGCCAGAATCCCGCCGCCATGACTACTGAAGAATTGATCGCGATCGGTTCACAGATGTGGAGCGGATCATCGACGGGATTGGATTTACCCGATAATCCGGCCGATCCCACTTATGTGGACGATATGGATCCCACCACTGTGACAGGTTCGTTCATCAGTTTGAACCATGCGATCAAGCGGGAAGGGGCTCTGACCTGTGAAAATTGTCATAGCAGCCAATCGGTGTTGAATTTTAAGGCGCTTCATTTTTCGGATGAGCGCGCCCGGGAATTAATGAGCATGTTCGACTCGAGTCAAGTGGATGAATGGAATTTGTACTAACGTAAAATTAATAATGATTCCTATTCTTATTTTTCCAAAAAAAAATTGAGAATGACTCTGTCTTGAGCAGATTCTCCTGTGGGCAAACTCGGAGGGGAGGCCGGAAAACGGCCTCCCCTCCGGCGTATAAGGCCTTTCAATCCGTTTTGTAACGTTTAATATTAGCAAATATCACGCCATAAACATGCGGGGATCCGGGCTCGATCAGAATCCGGTTCGTTTGAAGGCTTTCTGTAGAGACTGTTCAGATACGAACAGGATGGCCGGCCGGCCGTGAGGGCAGACATTGCGGCGCGGTATTTTTTGAAGCCCTCGTATGATGCCTTCCATTTCGGGAACGGACAGGGGATCGCCGAATTTGACGGCGGCGCGGCAGGCGAGAGTATGGAGGGCTTTTTCTTTGTATTCGCTGGCGCTTCCCTCGTGGCGCACTTCTCCCAAGAAGTCTTTGACGAACATTTCCGCTTCGTCGAGGCTGAGCGAGGAAGGGATGGAACGGACGACGAATGTGCTGCCGCCGAATGGTTCGATGCCAAAGCCGAGCGAATCGAGAAGATCGGTAATTTCTTCGACGAGGCCGGCTTCGTCCGGAGCGAAATCCAAGGTGATGGGGAAGAGCAGCGTTTGACTGGCCAGAGGTGCGTTTTGGGATTGCGTATAAAATTGTTCGAAAAGAAGGCGTTCGTGGGCGGCGTGCTGGTCGATGACGTAAAGGCCGTCTTTGCCTTGGGCCAGAATGTAACTGTGCATAAATTGACCGAGGACGGTCAATTCGCCGGAATCTTCAAGAGAATCGGCGTCGAAGAGCGATTCGGTTTTTTTGTCGATGCGGATTAAATCCTGAATCGCGCCCAGAGGGAGGCGGGATTCGGCGCCGGATATATTCGCGGATGTATCTGGGGGGATGGTGTTTTGAATATGGCTTTCCGGCTCAATTTGAGTCGTGATTGGGGAGGCGGCGCTGGAATCCTGACGCGGTTCAGTTGAAGCGTCAGGGATTGGATTTGGTTGATTTTCTTGATCTTGAGGATGAACAGACGGCGCGGGTGGGGCAGGGGGATTTTCCAGAGAAATTTTCCCCTCAGACCTCTCACGATTTAGCTGCTGTATAGACGCCGGCTTGGGCGGAACTGCAGAAGCGCTTGTTTGGTCTTGCGATTGTTTTTCCGGTGAAGCGGCGTCGTTTTGGGCTTTTTCCGTTGCAGCCGTCTTGGCTGCAGATTGGGGCGCTGCATCATGATTCTCTTGCCGGGCGGTTTGGGCCGGTTCTTGGTCTTCCGGCAGTAGGCCGTCTCTTTTGTAATCGGCGTCCCAGGCGTTTCGGATGGCGCCGTACATGGCGGAAAAGACGGCGTCTTCGCGGGAGAATTTGATTTCTTGTTTGGTGGGATGAACGTTAATGTCGATTTCAGAGGGATCAATATCGATGTAAATAAAGACGACCGGGTAGCGGCCTGCGTGGATGAGGTTGCGGTATCCGTTCATCATGGCGCGGTGGAGAAGGCGGTCTTTGATGAAGCGGTCGTTGACGAAAAAGAAAATATGCTGCGCTCCATTGCGGGTGACGGTTGGGCGGGAGATGAATCCGGAGAGAGAGAGGGCGGGCGTATCTAATTGGACGGGAATCATTTCATCCAGAATATTTTTGCCGAACAGTTGCTGGATGCGTTCGGCGCGGCTGGTGACGGGGGGAAGATCGAGCGAGCGCCGGCCGTTGTGGGCGAAGGTGAAGTGGATGTCTTCGTGAGCCAATGCGTTCCAGGTTACGGTGGAGAGAACGTGGTTCATTTCGGTGGCCGGCTTTTTGAGGAATTTGCGCCGGGCCGGGGTGTTGTAGAACAGGTCGCAAATCGTGACCACGGTTCCGATGGCGGCGCCGACCTGGCTGGGTTCGCGTTCTTTGGCGCCTTCGATGACGATCTGAGTTCCCCACTCGCTTTCCGGAAGGCGGGTTTTGAGTTCGAATTTGGCCACTGAGCTGATGGCGGCCAGGGCTTCACCGCGAAATCCCTTGGTGGTGATCGCTTCCAGATCGTTGGCGTTTTGGATTTTGCTGGTGGCATGGCGTTGGACGCACAGGGCGGCGTCGTCCGGCGACATGCCGCATCCGTTGTCGGTCACGCGAATGGATTGGAGGCCGCCCTTCTCGATTTCGATGTCGATGCGGCTTGCGCCGGCGTCGACGGCGTTGTCGATCAATTCGCGAACCACGGAGGCGGGGCGCTCCACCACTTCTCCGGCGGCGATTCGATTGGCTATTTCCGGGGGGAGTATATGAATCATGGATTATTTTGACCGTTTTGTAAGAAAATAATGAAATAGGCGCATTGGAATGGTCCTTTTCTGGAGAAAAGGAATGTTGTCGTGTACCTTTGCATTATGCCATTCACGGGCGGCGTGTCTAGTCGATTTCAAGGCGCCGGGGGGGCGATGGATTTGATCGATCTAATTTTTTTAGGATTTTCGGGGGAGAGTCGGAGCTGCTCCGTCTCTTTTCAGGCGGGGGGATTCGGTGATATAAAGGAAAATGTTATAAATTATTCAAAACGCTTGTTTTGATCTATTGCTTTGTGTGTAGAATTTATTAAAGCGAAGAGATTCGCGGCAATAATAAATCCCATAGAGATCATACAACGGCATCGGAATGAAGATGACGCGGGACTTTGATGAACAATACGGCTAAAATGCATAAATGCCTATAAATTCATGGGTTATTAGTAATTGAGAAAAGATTTCACTAGACATTGAGTTGCAGATCGTGATAAAAAGAAGCGTAATAGGAGAGATGTGAGGATTTGACGGAATTCTTCTTCATTTGGAGTAAGGAATTAACAGGAGTTGCATCTGGTTTCAGAAGAGCAATTACCAAGATGTTGCGCGGAATTCGATTTATATGCAATTCGCGCCGAATTGACGATTGAGAACAGAAATAGCGGGGAGCGGCTTTCAAGGCAAGCGGTTTATATTTCAGGATGCGTGATAGGAAAAAGAAATGTCTGCAGGGTTAGAAATAAATCCCCAAATAATAGAATGGGCCATAAAAAAATACTCTCTGAATCTGGATAAGATTTCTAAATCCGCGGGTGTAAAAAAAGAAACCATTTTATCGTGGTTAAAAAAAGACAAATTTCCAACTTATAATCAAATAAAAAAATTGGCATGTGCATTGTATATACCGCAAGGCTATTTATTCCTATCCAATCCGCCCCGATCGGAACAAATATTGCCGGATTTTAGAACGGTGGGAAGTTCTGGAATCGATAATTATTCTCAAGAATTCAGAGACGTAATTCATAGCACATTCAATAAAAAATGCTGGTTAAGAGAGCATTTAATCAACATGGGGAAAAAGCCATTACAATTTTTAGGTGAATTCAACAAGGATAGTCAGGTCAATGATGTGGCTGCAAGCATCTCGGAGATCTTAGGCATCGATGACGATTTGAGAGAAACGGCCTCAAACTACGGGAAATTCATTAAACTTGCCGTTGATCGATGCGAAGAAAATGGAATCACTGTTTTACGAAGAGGGCATCCGCGCGATTTTAATAAACGGGAACTTAAAGTAGACGAGTTTAGAGGTTTCGCCGTCTATGATGAATATGCGCCATTTATATTCATCAATTCGAAAGATTCAAAAGCCGCTCAAATATTTACGTTGTTTCATGAATTAGCTCATATATGGATTCAAGAGGAAGGAATCTCCAATATCAATCTGGAAGAAGGAGTTAAACATGGCGGTCGCATTGAAAAACTATGCAACGCTATTGCCGCAGAGGTGTTGACTCCAACTTTAAAATTCACAGAAGCGTGGGATGGTTCTCTATGTTTGGATGAAAACCTCCAAGTATTAAGCACTATTTTTAAAGTAAGCAGTTTGGTCGTCTTGCGGAAAGCGTATGATTTAAAATTCATAAACGGTAATGCTTTTCGGAAAAAATACGCCGAATGCATCGAGAAATATAAGGAAATTGAGAAGAAGAAATCTGACTATAGGGGGAAAAAGAGAGGTTTCAGCTTTAAAAACACGTTTTTGGCGCAAAATGGCAGGATGTTTTCCCGCTATGTTGTTAATGCTGCATTGAACGGTGAAATATTATATCGTGATGCGGCAAAATTGCTGGATAAAAAAAATACGTCCATAATCGATAAAGTCTCAGATCTTTTTAATGCGGAATGGTAAATTGATGCGATACATCTTTGATGCAAACATCTTTATCCAAGCAGAACACGATTTTTATGATTTTGAGATCGTCCCTGGATTTTGGGAATTTATAGATAAAAAGACGCAAGATAAAACGATATATAGTTTAATCAATGTGTTTGATGAATTGGTATACAACAGAGGGCAAAGCAAGAAAAAAGATGCTATAGAAGAATGGGCGATAAAAGCGTCTCATTCAGGTTTGTTTATGGAAATTCATCCTGATGCAATTCAACATGTAACTGTAATCAATGATTTTATCCATCAAAGGTTTGAAACACATCATGCCGATGTGTTTTTAGAAGGCGCCGATCCGTATTTAATTGCACAAGCGAAATTGGATGGTTCTTCGGTGGTGACATTTGAAAAAATAAGTTTTAATAATGTGAAAATTTTAAAGGGAGGCAAAAAACCTTTAGACAATGCAGTGAAAATACCCGATATATGTAAATGTTTTGAAGTAAGATGCATAAATCTCTTTGAAGCATTGCGAGAATTGAAGCCGGAATTTGTTTTAAAAAATGGAAAAGAGTGGACCGAACTATATAATAAGGCTAATCAAATCAAAAAGAAATCTTAAATATCGGTGCGCCGTCTTCAGGAAGCGATGGGGATTTGTGCGGCGGGAAATGGATTGCGCAAAAATCCGGAAAGGTTGAATTATGACAAATCGAAAAATGTCACGGCGGCTGGCTTTGAAGCGAATGGCCGCCGCCGCAGGCGGAATGTGTTTGGCCGGAAATGGAATCGCCCAATCGCAGGAGGCGAAGCGTCCCAATGTATTGTTTCTGTTTACGGACGATCAAACCTTTCGATCCATCGGATCCTTGAACAATCCCGCCGTGAAGACGCCGAACATCGATCGGCTGGTGCGAAACGGCGTGACCTTTACGCATGCGTTCAATCAGGGATCGTGGACGGGGGCGGTCTGCGTGGCCAGCCGGGCGATGCTGAACACCGGCCGCTACATCTACCATGCGCGGCGCGATATTGGAACCAATAAAGAGGAAGCCTCGGTTCCGCTGTGGGGGGAGACGTTCGGGAAAGCGGGCTATGACACATTCATGACGGGCAAGTGGCATAACGGCGATTTGGCCCTTCAACGAAGTTTCAAAGATGTCGGCCCGCACGGCGGCGGGATGTTTGCATCGACCGATACGGACGGCAGCGCCTATCGCCGCCCCGCGCCGGGCAATGACTGGAGTCCTTTTGACAGAACGTTGAAGGGGCATTGGCGCGAGCAGGAAGATGGGAGAATTATGCACAGCAGCCGCGAGTGGGCGAATGCGGCGATCGATTATCTGAAGAAGCGCGGTTCCAACCGATCCAATCCTTTCTTCATGTATGTGGCGTTTCACGCTCCCCACGACCCCCGGCAGTCGCCCAGGAAATTTGTGGATATGTATCCGCTCGATTCGATCGAGATTCCCCCCAACTTTTTACCGGAGCATCCATTTGATCAGGGGCAGCGCTACACGCTGCGGGATGAAATTCTGGCTCCGTTTCCCCGGACGGAGCATGCGGTGAAAGTTCATCGGCAGGAATATTATGCGATTATTTCGCACGCCGACGCGCAGATCGGCCGGATTCTGAATGCGCTGGAGCGATCGGGCGAGGCGGATAACACGATCATTGTTTTTTCGGCCGATCACGGGCTGGCAGTGGGGCAGCACGGGCTGATGGGAAAGCAGAATCAGTACGATCACAGCATCCGCATGCCCCTGATATTTTGCGGGCCGGGGATCGAAAAAGGAGTGCAGAACGACGCGCTGGTCTATTTGCACAGCGCTTATGCCACCACGTGCAATTTGGCGAACATTCCCGTTCCGGAGACGGTTGAATTTCCCAGTTTGGCGTCGCTGCTTTTCCATAAGGAAGAGAGGCTGCATGACGCCATTTTCGGATCGTACACCGATCATCAACGCATGGTTCGCACGGAAGAGTATAAATTGATTCGCTATCCTAAAGTGAACGAGGTGCAGTTGTTCGACCTAAAGAAAGATCCCTGGGAGACGAAAAATCTTGCCGGCGATCCAGGTTATTCTTCGGTCGTGAGGGATTTGGATCAGAAACTGATGGAACTGCAAAAACAAGTCGGCGATGAGATGGAGTTAGAGCCGCTGGCGCCGTAAGCCGCGTTTGGAATTTCAAATATTATAAACAGGAGAATCTATCCATGAAATCATTGCAGGCCGTACGCTTGGTCGTTATCTTTGGAGCGGTAGTGGGATTGGTTGTCGCGAGCGCCGCTGCGGATAAGCCTCTTCCCCGGAAAGACTGCTTTTTTGGGCTGCATTTCGATTTGCATCCCAATGAACACGATACGGAGTTGGGGAAGGATTCGAGCGAAGAGAATATCGCCCGATTGATGGATCGCGTGCGTCCCGATTTTGTGCAGTACGACTGCAAGGGGCATCGCGGATACTGCGGGCATTTCAGCGAAGTGGGATCGCCGTCGCCGGGGATCGTCAAGGACGCTTTACCGATCTGGCGCAAAGTTACGAGCGAATACGGGGTGGGGCTCTACATTCATTTTTCGGGCGTTTGGGACAACCGGGCGGTTGAATTGCATCCCGAATGGGCGCGCATCGACGCCGAGGGGAAGCGCGATCCAAGCAAAACCAGCGTTTTCGGCCCTTATGCGGATGAATTATTGATCCCTCATTTGAGCGAGGCGGTTTCGAAATACAATCTGGACGGCGTCTGGGTCGACGGTGAATGCTGGGGCGCGGAGTTGGATTACAGTCCGGCGGCGCTGCAGGCCTGGAAGGAAAAAACCGGCTATGACGAAGCGCCTAAGAAGGCGGGCGATCCCCATTGGCTGGAATGGAAGAACTTTCATCGCGACCGGTTCGAAGCGTATTTGACGCATTGGGCGACCGAACTGCACCGGAGGAATCCGGGGGTTCAGATCACCAGCAATTGGATGTACACGACGTTTGCGCCCAAGCCGGTCGAAGCGCCGCTCGATTTTCTGTCGGGCGATTATTCGCCGGGCGATTCGGTCAACACCGCCCGGTTGGAGGCGCGCTATCTGGCGAGCACGGGCATGCCCTGGGATTTGATGGCGTGGGGATTCGACAAGGGAGGCGGCGCCAGCTGGTCGTGGAAAACGCCGGTTCATCTGATGCAGGAGGCCGGGGTGGTGCTCATGCAGGGCGGCGGATTTCAGATTTATTATCAGCCCACGCGCGCGGGTTATGTACCGGATCCTGTGATCGAGATTACCGGGCAGGTCGCCGATTTCTGCCGCGCCCGGCAGGAAATCAGCCACAAGAGCGAAAGCGTTCCCCAAGTTGCGCTGCTGCTGTCCTATGAATCGTATCAAGACCGCTGCAACCGGGTCTTCTCGCCCTGGGGCGGCGAGTATAACGATTTGAAGGGGGCGCTGCACGCGCTGCTTGAAATGCAGTATTCGGTGGATGTGCTGACCGAACATCAACTGCAGCCGCGTCTGACCGAATTTCCGCTGGTCGTTTTGCCCGATGCGCACAAGTTGACGGATGAATTCAAAGCGGCGTTGCTCGATTATGTCCGCGGGGGCGGGAGTCTGCTGCTGCTGGATTTGGATAGCGCGTCTCTGTTCAAGGAGCAGCTGGGCGCAGCGTTCGACGGAGCGCCGCAGAACGTGCGGGCGGAATTGGCCGGCGAATCGGGAATTGTGAACGCCAATGGCTTGTGGCAGAAGGTCAAACTAGACGGCGCCCGGGAGATGGGGCGTCGATATGAAACCCGCGATGTTCGGCGTCCGGGCGAGACGGCGGCGACGGTGGTTGATTTCGGGCGGGGGAAACTCGGGGCGGTGTACGGCCCGTTCTGTGCGACGTATCTGAGCACGCACCATCCCTGGCTGCGCGAGTTTGTGCAGCCGCTGCTGGAAGAGTTGTTTCCCGAACCGGCGGTTAAAGTTGAGGGGCCGTCGTGCATCGATATCGCGCTGCGAAAAACGAAGGACGGCCGGCTGGCGCTGCATCTGTTGAACCGGGCCAACATGCCGCTGGGCGATTATAAAGTCATCGACTATGTTCCCAAAGTCGGGCCGATTCATGTCGAGCTGAAGGTGGAGCAAAAGCCCAATCAAGTGAAATGGATTCCCACAGGCGAGCGGATCGAGTGGAACTATCGAGAGGGGCGGCTGTCGTTCATGCTGCCTGATTTGGCGATCCATGGCGCGGCGGTTGTGGAGTGATCTATGAAAAGGGCTTTAGTAGTGTGTCTGCGTTTGGCAGTTGGGATTTTGGCCGGGATTTTGACCGGCCTTTTTATTGTTTTCGGGTATGCGGTTTTGCTGCTGATCGGCCAGTCGATTTATTATTCGATGTCGGCGCCGCCGCTGAGAGTTGCGGTGTGGAGCGGCGGGCTGAAGTCCGCGGCGGCGTGGCTGCCGGTTGTGACGTTCGCTCTGCCGCTGATGGACGCGTGGATTTGTCCGGGGATTGTTACAGGGGCGCTGGCGCATCGATTTCGCTCCTATCGCGCATTGGCGGCGGTCGGCGCCTTGTCGGGCCTGGCGTTTGTGATGGCTGTGCGGGCGACGTATGGATTGTTCGATCCGATTTTGACGGCTGGATTCGTTGTTCTGGAGATTGGGACGGCGGCCGCCGTCAGCAGGATGGACGCATGGCTGATGAGAATGGTTGGAGACGGTGCGAATCATGTAGAGCCGGCGAGCATCGGCATGATGAAGAAAAAATGGATTGCGTGGGCGCTGTTATTCGCCGCGTCGGCGCTCTTTGTGGGAATCGAGGCGTGCTGCATGTTCGCCCGGCGCGATGCGGCGTTTGAAAAGGCCATCCAAGATTTTGTCGACGAGGGGCGGCCGGGTTCGGAGGCGGCGCTTTTCAACGGGGAGAATCTGGGCGGCTGGGAGGCGCACGGATTCGGGGCGTGGAGTATTGAAGACGGCGTGTTGACGGTGCGGCGGGGAATGGGGTATCTTTCGACGCGCTGCAATGAGTTTACCGATTTGATATTGGATGTAGACGTCAAGGTGAACCGGCAGGGCAACAGCGGTATCTTTTTCCGGGCCAAGCACCCGGGATGGGGGCTGCGTTCGCAGCCGGTAGGATATGAGGCGCAGGTGGATCATCACGATCCGAAGAATCCCACGGGGAGTTTGTATAATCGCGCAACGGCGCATCCGGTGGTCAGCCGCGACGGCGAGTGGTTTCATATGATGATATCCGCCATCGGGGAGAAGATTGAGATCCAGGTGAACGGGACGATCGTGGTTGACGCGGCGAGCGGCGATTATGAGAAAGGCTTTATCGCTCTCCAGGCGCACGATCCGTTCAGCGTGGTCTCGTTCAAGAATCTTCGCGTTCGGATTCCGGAGGATGAGTGAGCAATGAATTTGATAATGTGGTTTGATTGATTTTTTTTGATGGGAAGCGTGTTATGAGAGAATTACGAAATTATAAAAAATGAGGGGATTTTATGTTTTTTATTGAAGAGATCGAAAAAATGCGGATAAGGTTCTTTAAGTTTGGTCAGTAGATTGGTAGAATCGGTTTAAGATGAGGTTTTGGATTCTTGTAGTTTTGTGTGGATTTTGTTTTGGAATGTGGAAAATAGTTGTTGGATCATCCAGTCAAGCGCATCGAATCAATACACTGGCGGGTGTGGTTTTTCTCGAAGAGAACGATCAAGAGGGGAAAGGATCGATAAATCATGTTCGAAGATTACCCAAAAACCGTGAAGTTGAGAGATGGCCAGGAAATTGAACTTCGGCGGATGGTCGAAGCGGACGAACAAGCGTTGTTTGATTTTTTCAATAGTCTGGGCGCCGATGACGTGGCTTTTTTAAAAGAAGACGTCACCAATCCCAAAGTGATTGAGCGATGGGTGAAACAGATCGATTATGATCGGGTGATCCCCATTTTGGCGTGCAAGGGGAATAAAATCCTGGCGGACGCCACGCTGCACTGCAATCAGTACGGATGGTCGCGGCATGTGGGAGAGATCCGCATCGTGACACATCCCGAGTATAGGAAGAGAGGCATGGGCTCCATTTTGGCGCGCGAGATATTCTTTCTGGCGATCAAGTTAAAATTGGAAAAAGTGATGGCTCATGTGCTGGAAGATCACCAAGACGGCATCAAGGTTTTCACGCGGCTGGGATTCAATCCGGAAGCGGTATTGCATGATCACGCCGTCGACATGCGGGGCAAAAAACATAATCTCATCATCATGTCGCAAAGCATCACCGAATTCTGGCAGCGGATACAGGATATGTTTGAAGAATACAGCAAAGTGCGGTCGGGAACGACGGAGACAGTGAAAGACGCCGTGATGTAGCGGAGCGCACTTCATGAAGGATTCCAAAATGGCTACAGCAGAAAAAAAAGAGCGCCAATCGCGCGGCAACGTCAATATCAACAAGGATCGATGTAAGGGATGCGGGTTTTGCGTCGAGTTCTGTCCAACGCATGCACTCCGGTTTTCGGAGGATTTCAACGCGCTGGGATATCATTATCCGGTTCGGTTGGAGGAAGCGGCATGCACGGGATGCGATCAATGCGGCGCCTTCTGCCCCGATTTCGCCATATTCGGCTATCGATATAAATCGCATACCTGATCGTTTCTCGCGATTGATTCGACTCGAAGAGCATAGATCAACGCGCGAGGGCGGGAAGGGCCGATTCTCGAGATTCTTGATCCGGGCGGAATAAAACAACGGTGGACAAAATAAACTATGAAAGCGGATGAAAAAGCAGTCAACACGGGAATTCATTTTATGGACGGCGACAGCGCCTGCTGCGAGGGCGCTATTGCGGCGGGCTGCCGATTTGTCGCGGGGTATCCGATTACCCCTTCGACGGAAGTGGTGGAATTGATCGCGCAGCGCTTTCCCAAAATCGGCGGGATTTTTATTCAGATGGAGGATGAAATTGCGTCATCCATCGCGATTTCGGGGGCTTCCTGGGCGGGCGCCAAAGCGATGACGGTTACATCCGGCCCGGGCTTCTCTTTGATGATGGAGCACATCGGCTACGCCGTCATGACCGAGACGCCCTGCGTCTTTGTCAACGTTCAACGCGGCGGCCCATCGACGGGGCTGCCGACGCTGCCCGGGCAGCAGGACATCATGCAATGCCGCTGGGGATCGCACGGCGATTATGAAGTAATTGCGCTCTCGCCCAATTCGCCGCAGGAATGCTTCGATTTGACCATTCAATGCTTCAATCTGGCGGAAAAATATCGAGTTCCGGTCTTTTTGATGATGGACGAATGCGTGGGGCATATGTCCGAGCGCGTCGTCATCCCGCCGGCGGATGAGATCGAGATCGAACCGCGCCATTATACCGAGCAGGCCCCGGGGGAATTTTCTCCTTACAACGATATGGAGGGATTGGTTCCCCGAACGACCAAAGCCGGCGACGGGCATAACATCCTGGTCACCGGGCTGACCCATGACGATCGCGGCTATCCCGATATGAGCGCCAACACACACCAGGTCCTGGTCGATCGCTTGATCAAGAAGATACGCCATTCGGCGGACGATATCATCATTCTGGAAGAAGACGATGTGGACGGCGCCGACATCGTGGTGGTCTCGTATGGGATCAGCTCGCGGGTGGCGACCCGCGGGGTTCGCATGGCGCGCGAAAAAGGCTTGAGAGTGGGCATGCTTCGTCTGGTTACGGTCTGGCCGTTTCCCGAAAATAGAATCCGGGAGTTGGCGGATCGGATTGAGGCGTTCGTCGTCGTCGAAATGAATCAGGGGCAAATCATGCGCGAAGTGCAGCGCTGCTCGGAGGGGCGCGCCCAAGTGGCGGGCGTCTTGAATTACGGCGGGGCGATTCATCCGCCCGAAGAAATTTATCAAACGATCGCAGGAGTCAGTTCATGACCGAAAGTGTTGTTACGGATCATACAAAACAAGAGACAATCTCGGCCGATCAAAACCGAGTGGAACTTTGTGAAAAGAATCCCGCCGAGGATTTCCTCCGCATGGATCGGATTCCGCATATCTGGTGTCCGGGCTGCGGCATCGGGACGTCGGTGAACGCCTTCGTGCGAGCGCTGATCGAGGCCAAAGTGGATCGATCGAAACTTTGCGTCGTTTCCGGCATCGGCTGTTCGGGGCGCGTGTCCGGATATCTGAATGTGGATGCGTTCCATACGACTCACGGCCGGGCCATTCCCTTCGCCACGGGATTGAAACTGGCCAATCCGGAATTGACGGTAGTGGTATACAGCGGAGACGGCGACCTGTCGGCGATCGGGGGGAATCATCTCGTACACGCCGCGCGGCGCAACATCGACATCAAAGTGGTCTGCGTCAACAATTTTATTTATTCCATGACGGGCGGGCAGGCGGCCCCGACCACGCCGATGGGCACGATCGCCAGCACGGCGCCTTACGGCTTCTGTGAATACGCGTTGAATCTTCCTCATTTTGTGGAGGCGTGCGGCGCGACTTATATCGCGCGATGGACGACGTTTCATGTTCGCCAGCTGCAGAAATCCATGCAGGAGTCATTCGCCAAAAAGGGCTTTACCTTCATCGAAGTTATAGCGCCTTGCCCCACGCTCTACGGCCGCCGCAACCAATACCGGCAGGGAGTGGACGAGATGAAAATGTTCAAGGAAGTCAGCCGGCGGGAAAAAGACATCGAAACGCGCGACGCCGAAATCAAGCCCGGCGAAAAGATCGTGATTGGAAAATTTGTAGATCGAGAACGCGAAACCTGGCTTGAATCGATGCAACATCATTATAAGGAAGTGCTTGGGGATGCGTATTATCCCTATACAGGAGCAATGATATGAGTTTGATGCAAATTCGTGTTGGCGGATTCGGCGGTCAGGGCGTGATCCTGATAGGTACGATTTTGGGGAAGGCGGGCGCGATATTCGATCATAAATTCGCTACGATGACGCGCAGCTACGGCCCCGAAGCGCGCGGGGGCGCCTGCAGTTCTCAAGTATTGATTTCAGACGAATCCATCACCTTTCCGTATGTAACGCAGCCGGATTATTTGATTGCGTTGTCGCAGGAAATTTATGATAAATTCTCGCCCGGGCTCGCGGAGGGAGCTTGTTTGATTTATGAAAAAGATTTAGTGAAGCCCAATGGACTGCAGGCGGGCATTAAGAAACTGGGCATTCCCTGCATGCGCTTCGCCGAAGAGTTGGGCAGCCGGGTGGTTCTCAACATGGTGATGCTAGGGTATTTTTCCGCCAATTGCCCCGGTCTGACCAAGGAGGCTATTCAGGAAGCGATTCGCATCACCGTTCCTCCCAAGACGATCGACGTCAATTTAATGGCTTTTGAAAAAGGGTATACGTATGACGGATCGTGACGTTTTCTTATCTACCGAGGAAACGTTTTCTTTGTTATGGTTAGCGATCGCGGTTGTTATTTTGCCGTGTATTGGATGGTTCGCTCTACGGCATTAAACACCGCGATCGAAAGATTTTTCCCCTCCCCTTCCGCCAGAATCTTCAAGAAATCCTCCACTGCATCGACGGATTGACGATTTACACGAACGATGACGTCGCCGGTTTTGAATCCGATCGCGGCCGCTTCGCTTTCCGGAGGCGCGTCCAGGCATAGTACGCCGGCTTCCCTACCGAGGCCGGCGGCCGATTTTTCGGCTTCGCCGATCAGGTTTTTGAATGTCGCTCCCAGCCATTGGAAGCGCTGCGGGCGGCGCTGCAATGCGCTTTCGGAAGCACTTTTTGCCGATTGTTTTTGGAAATCATTCAACGATCGCGGCGCCAGGGCGGCTTTGCGTTGAAATTCAGGCTTGGACGCGCCGAATTGATCCATGGGAAAATTTTTAAAGCCGAGTTTCAGGGCGGGCGAGTCGGGTTGGACGCGGTAATCGCCGGCTTGGGGATTGACGAACAGGGGATCGGCGACGATCGAATGAGCATCGAAGCCTTTGGCCTGCCATTCGTCCATGGTCATCGATTCGCCGACGCCTGTGACCATGGGCGTCTCTCCGTGGTTGTAAAAGAGATTGCAATCGAACTCCATGGCGTAGGCGGGATTGGCGCGAATGAATTGGTAAGGTTTGTCGCTGACAAAAATATTGCGGGCGACGACGTCGTCGCATCCGGGCAGCCAGATGTGAAATCCGCCGAAGCCGTTGACGATGATATTGTTTTCGACGCGGCGGAAGAATCCTTCGCGCAGTTTGACGCCCATGCCCAGGCAGAGGTTGTTGTAAACGCGATAATTGCTGGATCCGTCGTCGAGATCGATTCCCCAGGAATGCCCCCCGTCGTGAGCGAATAGGTTGTTGCGGATGTGGGTGGTTTTGTAATTGTCGAGCCGCGCCCGTTCTTTGGCGAAGGGCTCGATGTCCCGCCCGCCGTTGTAAGACGTCTTCCAAAAGCGGTCGCGCCCCCAGCTGTTGAAGGGGCCGTGGTCGCCGCTCTCGCGCACCGTGTTAAAGGCGTCGTTGTATTCGATGACATGTCCGCCCCAACATCCGTCGTTGATGCAGATCGCGGCGCGCGGACAGTCGTAGATCGTGTTATGCCGGACGGCGATTTCTTCGGACATGGAGATAAAGACGCCCGCCGTCTGTTTGCCCACCTGCCCGAAATTGTGAATTACATTGTTTTCGATGACGCTTTGCGCCGGGTAGTTTGCGGTTCGGGGGCCCGGGGTGAGGTCGATTTGATCCTGGGGAAGAGTGCGGCTGTATTCGATGGCCGGCGAGCGCACCGCGTTCACGTCGCCGACGACGCAGACGCCGCTTTCTCCCAGGCGGTTGAATTCGCAGCCCCGAACGGCGACGCGCCGGTTGTATTGATCGAGAAAGACGCCGTTTCCGCCCAGGTCTTCGAACAGGCAATCCTCCACCGCGGCGTCTTCCACGCCGCGAAAATGAAGGGCGGCCAGACGCGCGATCGACCAATCGCCGCGCAATAATCGTTCATAAGGCGCCATGAAGATTCGGGAGGTATGTTTGAATTGCAGATTTTTGAAAGTGATATGGCGAACGGGATCTTCGAGGCTTCCCTGAAAGACGATGAGTTCGTTGAGGCGTGCGCCGATTATTTCGGCCCGGG
>JAFGTC010000250.1 GCA_016934335.1 Candidatus Omnitrophota bacterium
AAGAAGGCGGCGTCCTTGGGGCGGCCGCAGGTCAGAAAAATCGTGCGCGCGATCACTTCGCCCTCGCGGCCCGCATCGGTGGCCACTACGATCCGGTCGAACTTTTTATCTTTCAGGATGCGGCGGATGATCGAGAATTGCTTTTTGGTTTGAGAAATGGGTTTATAGCGAAACGAGGCGGGCGAAATGGGCAGGGAATCCAGACTCCACGTCTTCCATTTTTTGTCGTACTCGTGGGGCTCGTACAATTCAACCAGATGCCCCACCGCCCAGGTGATCAGGTAGTTGTTGTTTTCAATGCAGCCGTCTCCTTTTCCCTGAACGCCGAGCGCTTTGGCGAAATCTCTGGCCACCGAAGGTTTTTCTGTCAAAATAAGCGTCTTCTCAGAAGAAATCGTAGGTTTCATATCCACTTTTTTTGTTTGGTTTAACGCCTGGAATTTATATCGTCCCGCAAAACGATCCCAACCTTTTAATCCTGCCGATATCATAGCACTATCGGCGTTTGAAGATATACTTCTCCCCGAGATGCGCACATGGCGCGACGGATTCGATTTGACATGACAGTCATGAGCGTTTCAAGATATACTTCTCCACAATATGCGCTCATAGAAAAAATATTCGCCGATTTCAGCGGGATTGCCGATTTATGCTGATTGGTTGGAGATTGAATAGTGAAATTGTCGATTGTGATCCCCGCCTACAATGAAAGCCGCCATATCGTCGAAACCCTGCGGATCGCCTTCGAATCGCTGCGGCAGTCTCACTGGAATCCATACGAATTGATCGTCTCCGACGATGCGTCCACCGACGATACGGCCCGCCTCGCCGAAGAGATGGGCGCGAAAGTGGTTCATTCGGGCAAACGCAACATCGGCGCAACGCGCAATGTAGGGGCCGCGGCGGCCTCCGGCGAGTATCTCCTGTTCGTCGACGCCGACACCCACATCAGCGTCGATCTCTTGAACGCCATGCAGCGGGCCGTCGAAGAGGGCGCTATCGGCGGCGGCGCCTGCATCCGATGGAGCGAACCGTCGCAAGCCTGGTGGGCGGATCGGTGCATGGGGTTGTGGAACCGAATCTCCCTGCTGTTTTGCGCTCCCGCCGGATCGTTCTTTTTCGTGCGCCGCGATCTTTTTCACAAGGCGGGTGGATTTGATGAATCTTTTTTCGTCTCCGAAGAACTGCATCTGGGGCGTAAATTAAAGCGCCTGGGCCGGTTGACGATTCTGCGCGAAACTGTCGCCACCTCGCCCCGCAAGCTGCATCAATTTACTCTGCGCGAACATCTGCTATTTTTTATGAGCGGGATCCTGCTGCCGTGGAAAGTTCTGCGCGACCGCAAATATCTCGACATCTGGTATACGCGTCGCGGATGACGCCGGCCGTCCGGCTCTCCAATTACTATTCTTCAATTATGGAAAGGATATGACGCTATGTTGATGCGCTTGACGATGTTGACTGCAATCACCTGTCTATCGTGCGGCCTCGCCGCCAGGGGGGAAACCGTGGCCGAGCGTCTCGGTTATCCGGCGGATGCGAAACTGTTGATTATTCACGGCGACGACATCGGCATGTGCCACTCGGCCAATGCCTCGGCCGTCGACGCGTTGGAGAAGGGAATCGTCACATGCGGAAGCGTGATGGTCCCTTGTCCCTGGTTTTTAGAAATCGCCGACTATTCCCGCCGTCATCCCGAGGCGGATTTGGGGCTGCATCTCACCCATACCTCCGAATGGAAATATTACCGCTGGCGCCCTCTGGCCCCGCTGGCGATGGTGAAGGGGCTTCTCGACGCCGAAGGCTATATGCACGGCGGCGTGCGAGACGTTTATGGAAGCGCCTCCGTTCAGGAAGTAGAGGCGGAAATGTGCGCCCAGATCGAATTTGCGCTGCAGCACGGCATGAAGCCCACCCATCTCGATTCTCACATGGGTACGCTCTATTACAATCCCGAGTACCTGCAGATGGCGCTGCGCGTATCCGAAGAATACGACATCCCCTTGATGTTCTTCAAAGCGAAAGAACCGTTTTTGCAGAAACTGCCCGAGGCGAGCCGCGATGCGTTTGTTCAGTTGTCCGATAGCATGGAGCGGCGCGGCATCCCCTTGTTGGACGCCATGCCCTCCATCGGCGACGTCTCCGTGGACGAGATGGACGGCGCCTATCGAAAATTGATCCAAAACATCCAGCCGGGCTTGTCGCTGGTGATCCTGCATTTGGCCGACGAATCCAAAGAATATCAGCGCATCACGGGCTCCTATCCGAAGCGGCTGGCGGAATACCGGATCTTCACCGATCCCGCCATGAAGGCGTTGATCGACGAAGAAGGCGTTCGGCTCATCGGCTGGAAGGATCTGCTGCCGTTATGGAAGCAGCGCGCGCCGGCTGGGCCGTAACTCCCTTCTCAAAGGAAGCAATGGATTTTCATCCTTGTCATATCGGAAAAGAAAGCAGTGAACTATCATGTCCAAGCGTTCATACGGATTCACCCTCATCGAACTGCTCATCGTCGTAGCCATCATCGGCATACTGGCCGCCATCGCCGTACCCAATTTCCTGAATGCGCAAATTCGGGCGAAATATTCGCGTTGTCTTGGCGACATGAAAGCCTGTGTCGATGCGCTGGAAATGTACGCCATCGACCGCGGCGGCCTTCCGCCCAACGGAATCGACGGGCCGGACAACGGCTGGGGGCTTTCCCGCGTGTTGACCACGCCCGTCGCCTACATCAGTTCCATCCCCAAGGATCCGTTTTTCTCTCGAAAGAAAGAAGCGAGCGAAGATTTTTACGAGGCTTATTTCGATCCGCGCGGGGAAGGGAAATACTTTTACCAGGAAGGCGGCAATGTCTACCGCCCCAACATGGCCGATCCCCGGCGCCCGGCGAATTGGCGCTACTGCCTTCAGGGGCGCGGACCGGATACGGATATCAGCAGCAAAGAGAACGGCTTCGCCCTGGAAGTCGACTGGCCGTATACATACGGGTATGACTCATCCAACGGTTTGGTCAGCGACGGCAACGTCGCGTTCCCGCGATAAGGTCGAAATGCGCATGCGCCGGCCTTAAAACTTCTTCCACAAATCGAATTTAGCAACAATAAATTGCATTCAAAAACAAGCCGCTTTCTTGGAGGGCGGCTTGCTTCTTTCTGTCTTTTCTCCTTCTCTTTTTTTACCCTGCATTCGGCTTTGTCATGAATCCTGATAATTTCCATTGTTCGCTTCGTGAAAAGAAAAGAAAATATATCATGAACAAATTTTAAAAAGCGAGGTGAGTGATTATGATCGGGAAACCAAATCGAATGATGCGAGCCGTAATGTTTATCGTGTGCTTGTCATTTTGCGCTTCTATGGCCTTCGATGCGCAGGGCGCGGCGTACATCAAGTTCGACGGCGTCGACGGCGAAGCGAAAGACAAGAATCATGCCGGATGGAGCGATATACAAAGTTTCGAGCATGAAATTCAACGCTCGACGGAATCTACTTCGACCGGTCTTCAAACGCGCGGTTCTGTGACTCTCGGGGATATTACCGTGGTGAAGGAGTTGGATAAAGCCAGCCCCAAACTGGCGGAAGCATGCCTCAAGGGCGCAGTCATCCCCGTCGTTCGAATTCACGTCACCGCCAGCTACGCGGATGCGGGCCAGGTTACGTATTTCATTTACGAATTGAAAAATGTCATCGTGACCAGCTACAGCATCAGCGGTTCGGGGCAAAGCGAGGAAGTGCCTGTGGAGGATATCTCTCTGAATTTCGAAGAGATCAAAGTGACCTATACGGAGATGGATGCACAAGGCATGTCGAAAGGCAATATCGAATATCAATGGAAGGTCGAAGAAGGAGAATTGTAACATGCAGAATTCATGGACGCGAATGAAAATCATTCAATACGCCGTTTTCGTTCTCGTCGTGCTGCTGAGTTCTGTGAACGACTCCTTTTCTGCCGCTTACATCAAGTTCGACGGGATCGAAGGCGAAAGCCTGGATAAAGATCACAAAGGCTGGATCGACATTCTATCCGTGAGCCAATCCATCCGTTCGGTTATATCGAGCGGCCTGACCTCGCGGAAGAGCGATCTTGTTTACGACGATTTTGTTTTCACCAAAGAGATCGACAAGGCCAGCCCCAAATTGGCGGAGGCCTGCCTCAAGGGCGCCGTCATTTCCCAAGTAGTCATCGAATTCAGTTCGCATTTCGAGAATCCGCAGATTTGGGAGCGCATGACGTTCGAAAATGTGATCGTGACCAAAGCGGAAACCAATTTCAATGGATCGAGCGTGGATGAGCAGTTCGGCTTCCAATATGAAAAAGTGCATTGGAAATACGTTCCCCAGCAGGATGATGGATCGCCCTTGACGCCGGAGGAATTCGGCTGGGATTTGATCGTGCAGTCTCCCTACATCCCCATCCCGGAAAAACCGACGCCCACGCCAAGACCGACGCCGCCGCCGGGAGGCGAGACGGCCGGCGGCGTCGTACTGCTGGAAGATTTTTTGGTGTGGTCCGAAGCCGGGTATCAGCAGAGCGCAGTCATCGTGCAGGGATGGACGCCGGCTTCGCTGCTGCCCAGCGTGCAGGATTATTACGGCGGCCATTATTATCCCCTGGCTTCCTTGCCGAACGGATCGGCGATCACCTGCGTGTTGAAATCCGATTTGACCGATGAAAGCATGAGCGGCGCCTTGTTGGATGAAATGGCGCTGGTTTCCATCAATGCGCAGGGTGAATTGATTGTGCTGGCCGATATTCAGACGCCGGCGATGATGTACGAACAGGAAGAGTTGACTCAGGTCAAAGCCACGCTGGTCAACATGTCTTACGACGGCCAAGACCGGCTGCGCCTCTTGTTCCATATCAGCGCGATTCAGGCGTCCACCTCGCAAGTCGTAACCGCGGCTTCGCTGGTGACGGTCGAGGGCTCTTTCCAATCCACGCCGGTGAGTCAATTCAGTGTGTATTGAGCCGTGCGAAGGGATGAGCGTTATGGAAAAGGGGGCGGCGCAGGCCCGCCCCCGGGGAGGGATAGATTTGGTCGCCAGGTGGCGTTATTACTGCAGCCATTCTTTGATTTCATCGACGGACGCCAGTTTGCCTGAGCATTTCACGGCCCCGTCGATCGCAATCGCCGGGGTTGCCATGACGCCGAAGCGGGTGATGTCGTTGATGCCGGTTATTTTTTCCAGTTCGTACTCCACTTCCAATTCGGCGGCGGCTTGTTTGGCGTTGGCGGCCAGTTTTTGACATTTCGGGCAGCCGATTCCAAAGATCAGGATTTTTTTTATGGTTTTGCTCCTTTTTTACTGCATCCATTGCAGCAAACTTGCCGGGATCAGATTTGACGGTTTGACCAAGTCGCCAAATTTTTCATCAAAAAAAAGACCTGTTCCCGGGCGGATGGATTACTGTTTCGCCCGGGTTTCTTCCGAAAAAGCCCGCGGTTCGCTATTGACCGCTCTCGTTCGAATCGGCGGGAGCATATTCAACATCAAAAAGATCCTGAGATTTCATGGCGAAGCATTTCTCGCCACGTTCGGGAATGGGAAGATCATCTTTCTCCCATTGTTCGAGCATGGCGAGGGTGGAGGGCTTCAACGAAAAAGCCGCCGAAGCCCCGGTCGCGTCGTCAGTGATGATCACGCGAATCTCTTTGGCGTGCGTATGATGGATGTTTTTCTTGCCGTAGGTTGCGCCGGTAGAGACCATCAATCCGTCGATCAGGCAGGCGTGCGGGGGAACGGCGGGGCATTCGACTTCGACGGAGACGCCGAAATAACGGGGCATGCCGTATTCCGTCACCGCATATTCGCCCATGTGCGAACCCAACACTACGAACGGCCCGAGATGGCCGTGAAAGCGCGCCAATTCCTCCATGGTGGATGGGCGGAATGGGACTTCGGTGTGCATTTGGGGCGCCTCCTTGTCGTTGTCATGATCATGATAGCGATGCGCGTAGGAATCGCGGAAGGAAAGCACGCTGATTGACGCAATGAGGATGCCGCTGAGTAATACGGCGCCGGCGATTGATTTGATTTTCATGATTGCCTCCAAGATTGAATACACGATTGTCTGCGATTAAGGGGAATGATGCCCCGTACTTAAATGAACGATGATGCCCGAACTGACGGTTCCGTTGCTGGGGTTATACCAGGTGTGGGATGGAACCGGTTCGTAGGTGTGCATTCCGATGTCGACTTTGGGAATGGGCCCCGCGCTCCACAATCCGTATTGCACGGGGCAGTCGCGAGCGGGATGCTCGGTTGACGCATTGTTGTAAAACACATAATCGCCGTCATCGAGAGGGAAGGATTTGGGAACCCACATGCCTTCTTCGGTCGGCATGCCGTTGAAATAGCCGAAGCCGGGATGACGGTACTTGATAGTCTGGCCCGGCGCATCGCTGGAGGCGCCGGGGAAGGTGTTGAAGGGATCGAGAGGCCGGTCGGCCAAGTAGGCGACCGGCGTTGTCAGCTCCCATGGCAGTTCGAAATATTTTTTGGCCTGTTCTGCGCCGAAAGCGAGACAGTAGTACCGCGTCGGGGGGAAGCCGCCGCGATCGACGTGATACGATTCCAGGGCGGTCGCGCAGGCGTTGATCTGCGCCTGCGCCGCCGCGATTTTGCTGCGAACCATGGCCTGCAGAAAGTTGGGGACGGCTATGCCCGCCAGGATTCCAATTATTGCAACCACGATCAGCAGCTCAATCAGGGTAAACGCTCCCCCTCTCCGCGGGCGCGAACTGCGAGCGGACGAGCCGCTCTTCCGCGCCCGCGGTTTGAGAGGAGAGGAAGGAAGAAATGCGCGTTGAGTTTTTCGCATCTCGATCTTACCGATAGACATCCCAGTTTTCGGCATGGCTGGCGCCGTCCGCGGATTGGAAATCGTCGATGGAGCGCGGCCAAAGCAGATATCCCTCGGTGAAGGGCGGCTCCGGATCTTCCTGATTGAAGACGCCGGTAATGTCAAGAGCGCCTTCGGGTCGGGGTTCATCGCCGATGCCGGTTCCGGCGCGCAGTTCGACGGTCAATGTATTTCCCTGATCGTCGGCGACCGTGAGCGAGGCGGCCGGCGCCCACTCGCCTTCGACGATCTGCACATTTTTCACAGTAACCAGACGCCCCTGATAATATTCGCCGCCGCTTTGGCGCGTGGGATCGAAATCGTTTAATCCCGCCAGACTATCAAGTTCGAATGGCGCGGGCTCCTGGGGGGGAGTCGTCGCAGCCTCGATGGTGAATTTCTGGTCGGGATTATGGCGTTCGTTGACGTTGGTTTTGCCGCCGAAGTGGCCGGTCAGGCCGGTTACCGTTACAAGATGCCCCGGTTGGAGTTCATCCGGATACGCGCTCAGCCCCCCTCCATACCACGCACCGGAATAGACTTGGATGCCTCCGGTGTCGTCTTGTACAAAAAGGATGAAGTCGCCTGAAAGATCGCCGCTGTCCGTGAAGCCGTCAAAAACGCCCGGTTCATTCAAGACTCTCCCTTGAATTGTATATTGATCCATGGTTTGGAGTCCGGGAAATATTGGATTTCCTTGATCGTCGACCTGATTGATGTCGGCGATCGTGGCGACTTCCTGCGAGATGACCGGCGTGGGCGCCAAGCCGATTATGGTGAAGAAAGCGAGAATGCCGATAATACGATTCATGAAATTAATCCCCTTCCGTATTACATATTTTAATAGAGTAATACTAATGGACAAGCGATCAAAAAGTCAACCGGCGTGTTTCGAGTTGAGCGTTTTTCCCGGAGATTTTATTTTCGCTTTGCGGTTTGCGATGAGGCGGAGCGCCGCCGAGCGAACCGTCAAGTCTGATAAACAAGCCCGTTGTTGAGGTCTTTCTCACGCAGCGGGTTTTGGGTGGACGGCATGTTTTTCAGGAAATCGTCCGATAATTCGGTGGATTTTGCATGTTTTGGCGAATTAAGGTTCGTTTTTTGGCTTTTGGAGCAAGTTGCATTTTTGGAAGCGGCCAGGTCGGCGGCGTTTGCCAGGCTTCTGATCCACTGCAGCCGGGTGTTGATCGCCGAGCAGAATTGGCGGAACAGAGAGAGGGATTCTTTGTCGTCTACGTCGAATTTTTTCAGCAGGTTATCGGCCATTTTGTTGAGACAGGACTCCAAGGCGAAAGTGATCTTTTGTTCAAAGGGACGGGCGGGGGATTGAGACATGATTGTTCTCCATTTCGCAGATTTGGTTTTGAGATGGAAGATAATACTGCAAGATCCATGCCAAATGATGAACATTTGTTCATTGAGTAAATTCAATGGAATTGTGGATCGATGGGAAATGTCGGAAATTCAGGTGTTTAAATTGGATCAGCCTTGGCAAAATTGCGGGATGAAATTTTGCCAAGGCTCTCTATCCAACAGGAAGGATCAGCGGCTAGCGTGAAATAGCCAGTGCATAAATTGTACTTGATTGCGGGGCCATGCTGTGGACGACGGCCTGGGATGAAATCATTTGCGCGGGCTGCAGATAAACGCGGCGCTGTTTTTGTTTGTTGGGCCAGATCGCTTCGCAGACTTTGACGGCTTGGAATCCGCTGATTTTGTAACTTTCCTGGGATCCGGATCCCTCCGCAATATCGTTGAAAAGAGCCACGATGCGGGTTTCGCCTTTAATGTTGTTCAGCGCCGTGTTCCATGAACTGTGCATCCACTGTTCACCGGGAATCCATTTGCTCATTTGTCCCAAACCATTGTCATCTAACACCATGCCGTTGACGTTGGAACTTTCCAGGTCGCTTTTAGCGACTCCGTTGTAGATTTGATTTTTAAGGGCGTCGATGGTGGGGGAATCGGTCAGGAACAGGGTTCGCCCGTTTCCGTCATAGCCGGGAATGCCTTGATTGGGGAACCAGGGGGCGAAGACGAATTCCGGCACGCCGTCCGAACCGCTGGTCACGATGCCGGAGGCGTCGTCGACTGAATATTGGTCAAAGTCGCTGACGCCGTCGAAGGCGTCGTTCCAGGAGTCCTCATAGATGGCGAAGGGGAGCATGGGCAGTGATTCGCCTTCGACGAGTTTGAAGCCCAGGATCCGATTTTCGATGGTGGCCACGGAGGAGGCTTGCATCTCGATGTTGTTCACACCGGTGACGCCGCCGAAGAAGAGTTGGAGAGGACCGTTCAATTCATTGGTCATGGAGGCGGTGACTTTGACGGAGTTGTAATTCGAGACGTCCGAGGTTCTTAGCGGGCTGGTCATATCCATGGGATCGTCGATGTAGCCCACCAGGACGCCGCCGGATTCGATGTTCTCACTGTTCCGGTCGACGTTGAAATCGGTGATGTTCGAGGCGGCGTACATTTCCGCATAGTTGCGCGCGGAGACGATATCGTCGCTTTGATTGGCCCCGCTGGTCAATAGATCTTCATCGACCAGTTCCTGAGCCGCCGCCAGAGCGGCCGCGTCGGCGACGTTCTGCAGTTGGCCTTTTTTCTGAATCATTAATCCAAAATCAATTGTTAAAGCTAAGAAAAGCATAAAAAGCGTGATACACACCGCGACCAGCACCAAAACGGAGCCTTGTTCGTTTTCTCTGGATGTCCTGAGTCTGATATCCATGAGATAATCCTCCTTCACAGAGCGTCTCTCGAGACAGTGTTTTTATTGATTGAGCTGCCAATGCAAAACAGTAGAAACCGAAAACTAGATTCAAAGATTGGGCAAATGTATGGCAGAATTTCTGCAGAATATGAAACAAGAATTGCAATGTTTCGTTGCAATAATATCAAAGCACGCTTTCTCAGGCGTCGATTCTCAAGATGAATCGATCTTTACTTAATAATGGAAGTAAATTTAGCACTATTAGGCAAGGTTGTCAAGATATTTTTTATTTTTTTTAAAATTATCGGGTTCTTATTTTTTTATACGCGCTTGATCATTGCTTTTGAAGGAATGAATTTTTATAGAAAAATTCCCTTTTTCAAGCCATGGATCCAATGAATTGCGGAGATCAGAGACGGAATGGTGAGAGATTGTTGGAAGGATTCGTATGCTATGGTTAATGATGGAGCGTGATGGAGAGCGTTGTTTCGGCGCGGCGTTCAATCTTCCAGGATAACGTAGGCGACGGCCATGTCGCCGTCGTGGCTGATGGAGACATGGCTGCGGGCGACGCCTTTTTCCCGGCACAATTGGAGGGCGACGCCTTCGAAGTGGAGAACCGGTTTGCCGGTTTTTTCGTGAGTAACGTATATTTCGCTCCAGTCGACGCCCCGTCCGGGGAAGTCGCTGATCGCCTTGAGAGCCGCTTCTTTAACCGCGAAGCAGGCGGCGAGAAACTCGATGTTCTTCTTGCGCTTTTTTGAGAATTCGATCTCATCGGGGTGATAGATGCGCCGCGTGAAGCGTTCGCCGTATCGTTCGATGGAGTCTCCAATGCGGGATATGCTCGCCAGATCGACGCCGATGCCTACAATCGCCATGTTTTCCTGGTTTCCTTTGATTTGAATTGCGTCACTCTGACTTCCACGAGCAGACCAGATCGTACAGTTTTTGGATGACCTGATCCTGATCGAGGTCGGTGGTGTCGATGACGGTCGCATGATCGGAGACGGCGAGCGCCCCCACGGGCCGCTCCCGATCGCGCCGGTCTCGTTCGAGTAGATCCGCCAGGGTCTGCTCGAAGGTCACATTTTTGCCTTTGGCCATGAGTTCGAGAAAGCGTCTCCGGGCGCGGACATTGGGATCGGCATCCAGATAGAACTGCAGTTCGGCGTCGGGGAAGACGACAGTGGTGATGTCGCGCCCTTCCATGACGACTCCGCCGCGGCGCCCCATTTCCCGCTGAAGCGAAACGAGGCGCTCCCGCACTTGGGGGTTGTCGGCCGCCGGTGACGTGGCGGCGCTGATTTCGGGAGTGCGGATGGCTTCGGTGACGTCTTCGCCGTCGCAGAAGACTTTCAGAAGGCCGCCGGATCG
Organism: Candidatus Omnitrophota bacterium; assembly: GCA_016934335.1. Lineage (GTDB taxonomy): Bacteria > Hinthialibacterota > Hinthialibacteria > Hinthialibacterales > Hinthialibacteraceae > JAFGTC01. The sequence continues at coordinate 10,935 of JAFGTC010000250.1, forward strand.
CTGCAGGCGAATTTCGATGGAATCGGCCAGCCGGGCGACGGCGGGGCGGTCGTCGAGATCGAGGCCTTGGCGCAAGGCTTTCAGGGCGACGGTGCGATACATGGCGCCGGTGTCGATGTAGAGGAATTGGAGGCGATCCGCCAACTTAGAAGCGACGCTGCTTTTTCCGACTCCGACCGGACCGTCGATGGCGACGATGGGCTGACTTCGCTTCATTGGATCTCTTGCGCCTTTCCATGGCTGATCGTATTGAGAAGTTCGAAAAACGCGGGGAAGGAGGTGCCGATCGGCCGGGTTCCGCGAATCACGGTTTCGCCGCCGGCGGCCAGACTGGCGACGGCGATGGACATGGCGATGCGGTGATCGCCGTGCGAGAAGCATTCCGCCCCATGAAGCGTGGCGCCTCCTTCAACTTCGAAGCCGTCCCGCCGTTCGTGCAGGACGGCGCCCATTTTGCGCAGTTCTTCGACGATGACCGAGATGCGATCCGATTCTTTGACGCGCAGTTCCTGGGCTTCCTCCACGATGGTGGGCGAGGAGGCGCAGGCCGCCGCGACGGCGAGAATGGGGAATTCGTCGATCATGCGGACGACGGTTTTTCCTTTGATTTTCGTCCCATGGAGGGGAGCGTACTGAACATGGATGTCGGCGGCCGGTTCGGCGCCGAAATACTTGCGATTTTGTTTGACGATATTAGCGCCCATGCTGCGCAGCACATCGAGCAATCCCGTGCGGGTGGGATTGATGCCGACCTCCCGGATGATAATGTCGGATCCGGGGATGACGGCGGCGGCGACGATGAAGAAGGCGGCGGAGGAGAAGTCGCCGGGGATGACGATCTCGCGCGGGGTCAGCGTCTGGCCGCTTTGGATCGTGCATTTCAGATCGTCGCACTCCATAGTGACGCCGAAGGTTTTAAGCATGCGCTCCGTGTGGTCGCGCGAGAGGGCCGGTTCGGTGATTTCGGTCGTTCCATCCGCAAGCAGGCCGGCCAGCAGGAGAGCCGATTTGGTTTGCGCGCTGGCGACGGGGGTTTGATACTGGATGCCGTGAAGGCGGCCGCCCTGGATTTTTAAGGGCAGATCGGCGCTTTCCTGCAAGGGAGTGAATCGAGCGCCCATTTTACGGAGGGGTTGGGTGACGCGGTCCATCGGGCGGCTGCGCAGGGAGGCGTCGCCGGTCAGGACGGCGCTGAACGGCTGCCCGGCCAGGATGCCGAGCAGCAGGCGCGTTCCCGTGCCGGAGTTGCCCATATCGATTACATCCGCGGGGGGCTTTAAGCCGTGCAGTCCGCGGCCGTGAATGATGAGATGCCGATCCTTTTTTTCGGAGGCGATCCCCATCTGATGGAAGGCGTTGAGCGTGGCGATGCAATCCTGCCCTTCGAGGAATCCCAGGATGCTGGTGGTTCCATCGGCCAGCGCGCCCAACATGACCGCTCGATGCGAAATGGATTTATCGCCGGGAACGCGTATGACTCCCTCCAAGGGGCCGGCTGCGCGAATTCGGTAAGCGCCGCTCGATAAATGTTCATCCAAAGGCATAGAACAAACTCCCATTCGGTGATGTCGCGCCGTCATGGCATCGTCGATCTGTGATTCCAAGCCCTTGGAACGGCGGCAGTCCGACGCGTCGTTTTTTGCCGCAGGCGGAGCGGACTTTTGAGGCGTGGAATTGAAAACCGCTTGCGGTCTCGTCTTCGCTTCCGAATCTGTCCTCTTTTTACATTACAAAAATAGAGTCATTCTGGACGATTTCGAAGTATCATGGTATTTTGAAGGCGTACTGGAATCATTTTAAGCTGGGGAGAAGGATAATGAAGGCGAACAGGCAAGGATTCACGCTGATCGAATTATTGATCGTCGTCGCCATCATCGGCATTTTGGCGGCGATCGCCGTACCGAATTTTCTGAACGCCCAAGTGCGCGCCAAGGTCGCTCGCACGCAGGCCGATATGAAGAATATCAAAACCGCGCTGGAATCGTATCAATTGGATTACAACAATTTCCCGACGGCGCGGGCGAATGCAATCACCGGCGAAACGGGGCAGATCGCATTGAGCCGGCGGTTTTATCCTTTGACGACGCCGGTTTCTTATATGAGTTCGATTCCCACTGATCCGTTTTGGAGCCAATTGAGTTCGGAAAGGCCCGATTTTTTTGATACCTACGATTATTTCGATAATTATTCGGGCGTCAACTTTGACAACGGCGAACCCGGTTCGGGAACCCGGGGATACAGTTACCGGCTGGCCAGCGCCGGGCCGGACCATGTGATGTGTTGGGGGAATCCGCGCCATTTTTTCGATGCGACTCATTCGGGTGTGGATTATGAAACGTCAAACGGTGTGGTGTCGGACGGGGATATTGTGACAGTGGGCGGATCGGTGGTGAATTCCAGATATGTCATAACCTATCCGCTGCCCTGGTAGGCCGCGGCGCCAGCCGCGGAGGGCGGGGCGACTGGCGAACTATTGTTGAGTTTTTTTGATGTATTCCATCATGCGGGTGCGGCCGAATTTCTGTTCGACCGCTTTCACGCGGTGGTATCCCGTGCCGTAGGGATTATCGCGGCGCGCCTCCAAGCGTTCCAGGGCCTGATCGAAGCCCATGATTTTGAGGATTTGGGCGGAAACCCATTGAGCGAATCCCTCAAGCAGCTCGGGCGATTGATGGGGAACGCAGTTTTCCGCCTGCCAGGCGTGGGCGTACTCGTGGGCGGCGGTGTCGTAGAGCATTTCGATAGGCAGCCCGTAGAGCAGGTAGATTTCCGAATCGCCGTTCATGCGTCGGTAGAGCCCCAATTCTTTGCCGTAGAGGGGGCTTTCGCTGCTTTTTCCTTCTTTGGCTTGTTTGGCCTGTTCCGAGGAATGTTTGTTTAAATCTTTGACAATCAGTTCATAGGGCGTATTGATCGTCAGCCTGAGGCGGGTTTCGCAGAGTTTTTGAACCTGCTGCATGATCATCTGGATTTTTTTGATGTCGTAGACGGCGCGATTGTTGCAGGCGTCGCAGATTCGTCGGCCGTCATCGAAGAGCCAATGCTTTTTCCCCAAGGGGACGCCGCACGAATAGCATTTGAATGCGTTTATCTGGCACGATTCGCAGAAGACCTGATCGGTTCCCGGGTATTTGAAATAGGCGCCGATAACCGGCTGGCCGCAGGCGCCGCAGCGGGGCAGGGTTTTGAGGCATTTATCGCAGACGGTTTTTCCATTGGGGAGCCGGTGAACCGGGCCCGGGCGGTCACAGACGGAGCAGCGGGGGTATTTGTTATAGCAGTGCGAACAATATTGTTCGGTTTTATCTTTGGATTGATAGTACTTGCCCTGGATTCGCTTGCCGCACAGGGTGCAGAAGAGCGCGGTCTGCATGCAGCTGCGGCAGAGTTTTTCGCCTTTGTGATTGACCATATCCCGGACATGATAAGGGAGGCCGCAGGCGTCGCATTTGGGGAGGCT
>JAFGTC010000251.1 GCA_016934335.1 Candidatus Omnitrophota bacterium
CCTTGGGCAAGCAACAAGGATGAATCGCCCATCGGTCTTCCGTTCTCTCTGCGTGATTTTGTCAGGAACTGCGGCGCCTCCTGTACCTGTTAACCAAGAATCGGATCATTAAATTCCGCTAGAAAAGTGATTCCGATTGGTATTTCAGATGCAGAAAGATTCCAGTCAGAACCGTTTTAGCTTACTCTATCAACCACTTTTCATGGATCCATTGTTTGCCAATCGCTGCAATCGAAACTCGAAATCCGGGGGGCCACAATACCCGGGGGAAGCATGTTTTTCAAAAGTTATTTTTCGTTCGCTTCGTTGGAGATGAAGAATTCGAGCAGCATCCGTAGTTGTTTTTCTCCGTCAGTGGGATGAACCGTTCGGCGCGTCCAGCCTCACCACGCCACGATCGTATATAAGACCATTGCCTCTATCGAGAGCGTCGCTTGTAGGGCGTTTCTCGCGGGCATTTTTCCGATGTCGGACTCGAATGAGAGGGATTCCTTGCCGCCGAAATGTATGGGGTATCATAGCATTTTGAGGTTATCATCCGATAGTGTTTTTCCTTATTCAGTGCATGCTCAATGCGGATAGAATTCAGGAGGCTGATTTGAATGAAAACAAAAGGATTATAAGAAAATCCACTTGCGAATTCTCCATTTATGATAAACCATCTTCATAAGGCTCCGAAAAATCCCGATTGATCATGCCGGATTTTGAGATGCCGCATCAACATCATAGCGATTTTATTCGAGGAGAATGATGATGACTTGTTTCCGTTTATGGTTGTGTGTAACTAGATCGATAATTGCAATGAGCGTGCTCTTCCTAACCGCTGGACCGGCGATTCAGGCAGCGCAGGAAATCCGTGTTTTACAGGCTGGCGCCTTTTCCAGCAATATCACGCCGGCGCTGGGGGGATTGATCATCGGTGGCTGGGCGCCAATCCCCGCGACGAAAATTCACGACGATCTCTTTGCGAAATGCTTAGTGCTGGATAATGGAAAAACGCGGCTGGTGTTCGTAGTTTGCGACAATTTGGGATTACCGCGCGAAGTGTGCGATGCCGCCAAGCAGATCATACACGAAACGACCGGCATTCCGATGAAAAACATCATGATCTCGGCCACGCATACGCATTCAGCAGTAACCGCGCGAGGAAAGAACCGGCTGGTTCAAGATGAAGCGTTGAGTGAGTATCAGCACTTCATCGTGCAGCGGATTGCCGATGGAGTTCGCTGCGCAGTGAACAACCTGGAGCCGGCGAAAATCGGATGGGGCGGCGCCGACGAACCGGCGTCGGTGTTTAACCGGCGCTGGCATTTGAAACCGGGAACCGATATCCCCAATCCATTCGGCGGGCATGATCAAGTCCGAATGAATCCGCCGAGCGGCAGCAAGGATTTACTGAAGCCCGCCGGACCGACCGATCCGGAAATCGCTTTTCTGTCGGTGCTGTCGACGGACGGTCGTCCGCTCGCGCTATTGGCGAATTACTCGCTGCATTATGTCGGCGGCGTAGAGAAAGGAGACGTTTCTGCGGATTATTTCGGTATGTTCGCAGATAGAATTCAGCAATTGATCAAAGCGGACCGGCAGTCGCCGCCCTTTGTCGCCATGATGAGCAACGGAACCAGCGGCAATATCAATAACATCGATTTTACCAAGAAATCCAAATCGATCCCGCGTTATCAGAAAATGCGTGAAGTAGCCGAACTGACAGCGCAGGCGGTGTATACTGCGTACCAGAATGTCGAGTACAAAGATTGGGTGGAACTGGGCGCCCGGCAGGAGGATCTGACGCTTCACGTACGAAAGCCCGATCAGGATATGTTGCACTATTTTCAAAATGTTCTCGCAAAATCAGATGACGAGACGCCTTATCACACGCATGAAAAAATTTACGCTCAGCGAGTGAAACAACTCGATGAGTCGCCTGATCAAGTGGATGTTCCGCTCCAAGCGCTGCGGGTGGGGGATGTCGGGATATCCGCCATCCCGTTTGAAGTGTTTGTGGAAATTGGTTTGGAACTGAAGGAAAAAAGCCCGTTCAAACATTCGTTCACAGTGTCCCTGGCCAATGGCAGTTATGGATATCTGCCAACTGTACCGCAGCATAAACTGGGCGGATATGAAACATGGATGGGTACCAATATTGTGGAGATTGAGGCCGCCCCGAAGATTGTCGAAACGCTGCTGGATATGCAAAATGCCCTGAAATAGAAAGGATGCATCCATGAATTAGAATTATCGATCCTACCGCTTTGTCATTGACATATGGATTTCCTTATGCATCACGGCATTATCAGCGAATAGCGCAATGGAGCGGTTTGCTCCCCGCGATGGGGAAGCGCTTGAACTATGGCGCTCCTCATAAAAATGCGGCTGCTTTTTGTCACCGGCAAGATCTTCGATAATGTCTGCATAATCATTGGATCCATGCGAAGTGGTTTTGGCGACTATCTCGGCTCGATGGAAATGATTGCTTCAAATTCCGAGATTTTCTCCCCTTTTCGATATCGCTTGTTTTCGATGGAATTGAGAAAAAGAAAATCCGTCGTTCGTGCTCGAACAGGTTTTATAGCGCTTTGATAGACGGCTTTCATCAAAGATTTGCCTTGAATCACAAACGATCGATCGATTTGGATGGTTTTTGCGCGCGCTTGGAGAGATTGTCCGCTATGCGCCCGGATTACGCTCTTCTCGCCATCCATCCATATCTCGCGCCGTCCGCGTTCATATATCCAATTTGGATTGTTTAAAATTCCAATGAGGCCCGTCTTGATTTCTTCTATTTCAACATCGTTCAATGCGACCAATGCTTCTCTCATCATCCAACGGCCATCCGAGTATGAATGATAATGCAGATCAGCGCGAATTTGATTTTCACCATGATTCAATTGCATTTGAACATCGAATTCTTTTTCAGTGTTTTCTATGTTCAAAGAATGGATGGAGACATCCAAGGGCGTGGATTGATTCTTCAATCGGATCAGGCCGATTCCATTGCGTTGGTTTGGAGAAACAATACGATCCAGATTATTGGCCATGGCTTGCGCCATGATCTTCGCGCCCCAACTAAATGTGTGAATTGCGCTGGACGTGCGGTTCAATAGGATATTTCCCGTATCCAATCGACGGACGCCCAAACGTTCCTTGTATTCGTCTTGAATGGATGGACCAAGTTGGAGGGTCAACCAGGCCAATGAAAGCGAGTAGATGCGGTCGGATTGCGTGGATGCGAAAAAAAATTCCTCATCCAGATAAATCTGTCCTGACGTCGAACGCGCCTGCATTTTTTCTTGGGTCATGAAAGAACGTTTGGCAAGCGTCCACGCATCGGGATCCTGATCAAAGACGGCCATCAAAATATGCGGAAAAAACCAGTCCGAATTCCGGAACAGACGCCAATCCTGTCCGGACGGATAGACAAAGCCGCCGTCGGGCAATGAGAACCATTTCAAATTCTCATAGATGCCGCCAGCATTGAAACGTAATGCTTCGGGGGCTTGACGTTGGGTCATGAGATAATCGATGTAGCAACTCATGGAAAGCGAAAACGTAGTCATATAATCCGGATGGACAATCCCATGATTTTCCAGTGTAAAATCATTGTACACATTGGCGCCATAAAATTGTTCTGATACGGGACGACCATCAATCATGACCTGAGAATTTTCATCCGCCGGGCGCAGAAACGACGAAAACGCCCATTTTTGGAATTCTCGCTCCCATTTCTTGCGTTGCGAATCATTTGGCATTAGCAGGATCGCGACCGAAAAGATTTGCGCATTCCAGGCGTTTTCTTCCGCCTTGGTATCTTTCTGTAATTGACTGGGCGGCGTTTTGTCGACGAAGCGCTGTGCTTCGTGCTTGACGACTCGGCGAATACCTTCTTGTAAGTCGGTTGGAAGATCGCTCCAAATCCACCATCCCGCGCGCCCCAGCATGTGCGCCCAATGCGCCGACTGCCAGGCGTCTCCCCATGGTTTGCCGTCGCTCGTTTTGCGTGAACCTGTGATATGTGTATCGACGAGATAGCGCATCATCGGAATGATTTTATCGTTCAACAACTCATCCCGTTTCAATCCCACAATGGATGTATCATAAGATCCGAACCGATAAAGAAACGAAAATCCCGCTAATGTCCCCGTGTTGGGACGAATCCAGTGCTCGCCGCTTTTGCTGTCCGTCAGCAGCAACAGGGATTCATCGTCAGACCAAGCATGCAGTTTCGATAGCAAAAAACGAGCTTGATGTTGAATGGATTTATACACTCGGTTTGATATATCCCCACGCTCTCCGGATTCATTTTCCAGAGGCGCGGAAAAATGCAATGGAAGAGGTTTTTCTGCTTGAGCGGGAAGATCTAGGAAGAAAAGAATGATGCTGAGAATCAAAAATAGAACCGTCTGTTTCATGGTAATCGTCACCGTTGGAAGCCATTTTTTTTTCAAGCACACTAAACGAGCGTATCAAATAAACTCAATTCGGACAATGGTCCGCTAAAATGCAAATGATTAGTCATAATCAGGATTGTAACAGAAGAATATTAAAAAAGTCTATCCTTTTGAAAATAGTACGAAATGTTCGCCGAAGAAGGTTTGTTAGAATATTTGTAACAGGTCACGCTCCTGAAGTACAAAGAATCAAAGAAAATTAAAGATAGTGTAATTTCCCCCTTTACAAATCCCTTCAATCC
>JAFGTC010000252.1 GCA_016934335.1 Candidatus Omnitrophota bacterium
ACTTCGTGATGGCCAATCCTCCGTTCAACGTCGATGAGATCGACGCCGACGCCGTGAAGAGGGATCCCCGCCTGCCGTTCGGTCTGCCGGGCGCTAACAAGAAGGGCAGGGTTTCCAACGGAAATTATATCTGGATCAGTTATTTTTACAGTTACCTCAATGAAAAGGGCCGGGCGGGATTCGTCATGTCTTCTCAGGCGTCCAGCGCCGGCCGCGACGAAGCCAAGGTGCGCCGGAAATTGATCGAGACGGGCGATGTGGACGTCATGATCGCTATCCGCTCCAATTTCTTTTATACCCGGACGGTGCCTTGTGAACTTTGGTTTTTGAATCGGGATAAGCCCAAGAAATATCGGGACAAGGTTTTGATGATCGATGCGCGGTACATTTACCGCAAAGTGACGCGCAAGATTTATGATTTCAGTCCGGAGCAGGAGCAGAACATTCTCGCCATCGTCTGGCTTTACCGGGGGCGTGCCGACAAATATCTCGATCTGACAGCGAGTTACTGCCGCCGTATGCTGGATGAAGGCGAGGGGTGCTTCACCGCCCGGGATGACGACGGGGAGAAGATCAAACCGCTGCCGTCTTTCATCGCTTCGCTGGCCGTGTTGAGAAAAGCGCTGCGGCCATTTTTGAAGACGCTGCCGGGGGACGGTCCTCATTCCGAAGCCTTGAAGGAATGGGATGAAGCGAGCCCCGCCTTCGAGGCCGATGTGGACGCGTTTCAGAAGGCGGCGGCCGATCAGCGGGCGGTCTGGAAGAAGCAGAAGAGGACGAACGGCGCGCTCAAGAAGGCGGTCGACCGTCTCGCCCCGCTGGCCGAGGCGAGCCGGAATCTGGTCAAGCAGACCGATCTTTTATACAAATTGGCCTGCCGGCTCATCGAGGTCTGCGAGAACGAATGTGCCGCCCGCGACAGCGAGGCCTGGGCGGGACGCGAGATCATCCGGGCGCGGAAGGCCGCCGACGAAGCCCGGCAATTGGCTGTGGAGCAGCTCAAGCAGGTGCGTAATTTTTGGAAGCAGGCTCATTGGCTGACCGACCGTTTTCCCGAAGCCCAGCTTTGCGATGTGGAGGGGCTGGTTAAGTTGGTGGACAGGTCTGAGATCGAGGCCAACGACTGGTCGCTGACGCCCGGCCGCTATGTGGGCGTCGCTCCTGAGGAGGAGGACGAGGATTTCGATTTTGAGGAAGCCTTGCGAGAGATTCACGTCGAGTTGGAGGATCTCAATGAGGAAGCCGTGCAGCTGGCGGCGGTGATTAAGAAGAATTTTGAGGAGTTGGGGGTATGAACTCTGATTATAAATGGAATTGGAAGGATGTTATATTTGATGAAATCGTCGAAGATAGCGCATTTGGGCCTAGATTTAGTGGTGATGCCTATGATGAAAATGGGAATATCGCAACACTTAGAACTACAGACATTTTCGAAGATGGGAAGATTTCGTATGAGACAATGCCGTTAGCAAAACTTGACGAAACTAGTTTCTCAAAGCATTTTCTTAGAACAGATGACCTAGTAATCACACGTTCCGGTCGAGTTGGTACAACGGCATTGTTTGGTATTTATCACTTGCCTGTTTTGCCTGGAGCCTTTTTGATACGTTTCCGTTTGAGTAACAAAGCATATCCTAAATTTTTTCGTTATTGGTTCAATTCCCGGATTGGCCAACAACGGTTGTTATCTGTATCTCGTGGTGCTGCACAACAGAATATAAACATCACTAATGTAAAAAAAATAAAAGTGCCGCTCCCTCCTCTCCCAATTCAAAAACGCATCGCCTCTATCCTCTCCGCCTATGACGATTTGATTGAGAACAACCGGCGGCGGATTCAGTTGTTGGAGCAGGCGGCGCGGATGCTTTACAAGGAATGGTTCGTGCGCCTTCGCTTTCCCGGCCACGAACACGTGAAGATCGTCGACGGCTTGCCGGAGGGGTGGGAGAGGAAGAAAGTACCAGAACTGATTAAGATCAATCCGAAGGTATCAAAAACGAATGGAACAACGATCAGATACATCCCAATGTCTGGATTATCAACATCCGGAATGAGTGTTAACCTGCAAGATTCAGAATATCGGGATAAATCAACTAGCGTTCGATTCCGGAATGGAGACACATTATTTGCACGGATAACGCCCTGCCTAGAAAATGGAAAAACTGGATTTGTTAATTTTCTTCACGAAGATGAAATTGCTTGTGGATCCACAGAGTTTATTGTTATGCGAGGCTTTGCTGTAAGTCAATATTTCACCTACTGTCTCGCTCGCACGCATGATTTTCGTGAGATAGCAATAAAAAGTATGATCGGTTCATCTGGGCGGCAGCGTGTACAACCCAGTTGTTTTAATGATTTTCATGTAGCATTGCCATCCAAAATTCTTCTTAAACAATTCGATGAATATTGTGATTCTATATTTTGTCAGATAGAGAGTCTGTCGCGTCAGGCATTAAAACTGAATCAAGCCCGCGATCTTTTACTGCCGCGCTTGATGAATGGGGAGATGGCGGTGTGAGTTTGACTAAAATGAGAAAACATTATGAGAGAGTAAGGGGAGAACTTCATGGAAGCACGTAACAGAAATTTAAGCGACTGGTACGGCAAGATAAAACGAGGAGAGATTAAGCTCCCGCGATTCCAGCGATTTGAGGCGTGGGATCGGCATCGAATCAGCAGTTTGTTGGAGACCGTGATTCAAAATCTGCCTTTAGGCATCACGCTGGTGCTGGAGGTGGGCGAACAGGAGAAATTTATTTCTCGACATTTGGAGACCGCGCCGGAAACAAACGGACGAGTTTATGAACATCTGCTGGATGGACAACAGCGGCTGACGGCCCTGTGGCGCGCGTTTCATAATAATTATGAACGAGAGACCTATTTCATTTATCTGAATGAGTATGACCGTTACGACAAAGATGAAGAGCGCGATGATATGACGGTGTATTGCAGGGGAAGATATGTTAAGAAAAACGGAGAACTCTACCCCTTATGGTGCGATGAACCTGCAAAATGCTTTCAAAGGGGATTCATTCCAACTCATCTGTTGAAGCCGGGAGATATTCAATCGGAAGTGGAGGAATGGGTCAAGCAGGCGACTCGTGAGTTGGAGCCGGATGGAGGAAAGGAGGAACTCAGGGCGTTTTATGAGTTTCAAAACCGATTGAGCAGCCGGATCTATGAATTGCGGTCGATTGTAGCGAATTACAACCTGCCTTATCTTTCTTTGTCTGCTCATACCGACAAGAGCGTAGCACTGAATGTGTTCATCAACATGAACACCAATAGCAAGCCGCTATCCACCTATGACATTATTGTGGCGGAAGTCGAGGAGATTATGGGGCAATCGCTGCATGATCTTCTCGATGAAATCGATCGTCAGGATCCCAATATAAGCCGCTATGAAGAGTTGTCCAATTTGATATTGAACACGTCAGCCCTGCTGCAGAATCAGTTGCCCAATCAGCGGGGCGCATGGGAGATGGACAAACAAACTATTCTGGAAAAATGGGATGTGATGAAGCGAGGGCTTAGCCGCATGGCGGCTTTTATGAAAACTGAAGGCGTCTATGATCACCAGAGGCTGCCTACAAATGCCGTCCTTTCCGTCATTGCGGCGCTTTTTCAAGACATCCCCGAATCCGGCGATCAAAGAGGGCAAAACGAGCTGCTGCTCAAACGCTATCTGTGGCATTCCTTTTTTACAGATCGTTATGAAAACTCGGCTGCTACTCATGCTTTTGCGGATTTCACGGCTTTGCATAAAATCATCCGGGGAGAAAAAAAAGAAGACGGCAGTTTGTTCACAATCAACGATGTTCCCATTTTTTCCGATCATGAACTCGTTGATGTTGATGAATTATTAACGGCAGAATGGTCAAAGAGAGCGACGATACGCGGACGAGCCATTCTTGCCGTCGCCTGCCGATTCGGCGCTTTTGATTTCTCGACTGGAGAGAAACTGGATGCCGCGAATATCGATCAACGCCATTATCATCATATTTATCCGGACGCTTTGTTGAAGGAAGCCAATATCAATGGTTACACAGCTTTAAATTGCGCTTTGATTTCCGATAAAACTAACATTTCCATCGGACGAAAAGAGCCGCTGACATATATGAAGGATCGCTTTCAGTGGACTTCAGAAGAAATAGTTCGCGAGCGATTGCAGTCTCATTTGATTCCAATTACGGAACTGGCCAATGGAGGATATGAAAATCTATCGGAAGACGAGAAGAGAATGAAGCTGACGAGGGATTTTGATGTTTTTCTTCGCAAGCGCGCCGAGTTGATCATGAAAGCCGTTCATTGGCTTTCGGAGGGACGGCAGTTAAGCGCAAAAGAGATTTGTGGTTGAGATGTTATGAGCACTTATACCGAAGAAAATCTCGTCCAGAAAACCACCGCCGAGTATTTGGAGCAGCTGGGGTGGGAGTCGGTTTATGCTTTTAACACGGAGGGATTCGGGCCGGGAGGGCTGTTGGGGCGGTCTTCGGATCGCGAGGTGGTTCTGGCGCGTTATCTGCGGGGCAAGTTAGTTGAACTTAATCCCGGGCTTCCCGAGGAAGCCTATGATGACGCCGTGCGTCAAATTGTCTCGACGGCGGCGACGCAATCGTTTACAGCGACGAACCGGGAAAAATACGAGTTGATCCGCGACGGCGTGCCGGTGACTTTCCGCAACGATCAGGACGAACGGAAGCGCGAGCGGCTGCGGGTGTTCGATTTTAATGAGCCGGCCAACAATCATTTTCTTTGCGTGCGCGAGTTTTGGGTGAAGGGTGACTTGTACCGCCGGAGAGCCGACGTCATCGGATTTGTAAACGGCCTGCCGCTGCTGTTTATGGAATTGAAGAATATTCATAAAGACATCCGAACGGCCTATGACGGGAATCTCAAGGATTATAAAGACACCGTCCCTCATCTTTTTCACCATAACGCTTTGATCGTGCTGGCCAACGGCGTGGACGCGAAACTGGGATCCGCGACCAGCCGCTTCGAACATTTCCACGAGTGGAAGCGCCTGGCCGAGGATGAGCCGGGCGCGGTGAATATGGAAACGCTGCTCAAGGGCGTCTGCGACAAGACGAACTTTATGGATCTGTTGGAGAATTTTATTCTCTTCGACGATTCGGCGGGGGAGACGAAAAAGATTCTGGCGCGAAACCACCAGTTTCTGGGCGTCAATCGGGCTATCGAAGCGGTGCGGGATCGGGAGAACCGCGACGGCAGGCTGGGGGTGTTCTGGCATACGCAGGGCGCCGGCAAGAGTTATTCGATGGTGATGTTTACGCGGAAGGTGCGCCGCAAACTGGGGGGGAACTATACATTTTTGGTGCTCACAGACCGCGACGATCTGGATACGCAGATTTACAAGACATTCGCCGGCTGCGGCGTGGTGGATAATGACCGCGATCCATGCAGGGCGTCCAGCGGCGATCATCTTCGAGAAATGCTGACGCAGCAGAAAGCATATATCTTTTCCCTCATTCAGAAATTCAATAAACAAGTCGATGCAGGCCAATTCTATACAGATCGCGACGACATCATCGTCATTACGGATGAAGCGCACCGCACGCAGTACGGCTCGTTGGCGCTGAACAGGCGCAATGCTCTGCCCCATGCCAGTTATATCGGATTTACCGGCACGCCTTTATTCAAGGACGATGAAATTACGCGGCGGGTGTTCGGCGATTATATCTCGACCTATGACTTTCAGCGGGCGGTCGATGACAAGGCGACTGTTCCGTTGTATTACGATGCGCGGGGCGACAAACTCGGAATTTCCACTAACGATCTTAATGAAAAGATCGCCCAGAAACTGGAAGAACTGGAAATCGACGATATCAATGTGGAGCAGCGCCTGGAGCAGGAACTGAAGCGCGAATATCACATCATCGCGGCGGAAAAGCGGCTGGATCAAGCGGCCCGGGATTTTGTTCTGCATTATTCGAGGGCGTGGGAGACCGGCAAGGCCATGCTGGTGTGCATCGATAAGATCACCTGCGTCCGGATGTACAACCTGATCGAAACGTATTGGGATGAGCGGATCGCCGAGTTGGAGGCGTCGGCGTCGGCTGATGAGCAGGACGAACAATATCTTCAAAGGCAGATTGAATGGATGCGCGAGACGCGCATGGCGGTGGTTGTCAGCGAGGAGCAGGGCGAGGTTGAGAAGTTCCGTCAATGGGATCTGGATATCATTCCACACCGGCGTTTGATCAAGGAAGGCATTGATCTGCCCGAGGCCATGCGGAAGAAGCCGCAGTTTTCGAATAAGCAGCGAATGGATCTCGACGAGGCTTTCAAAGAAGAGGAGCATCCTTTCCGGATTGCGATTGTCTGCGCCATGTGGCTGACGGGATTCGATGTGCCGAGCCTATCGACGCTGTATCTGGACAAGCCGCTCAAGGCGCACACGCTGATGCAGGCGATTGCGCGAGCCAACCGCGTGAACGAAGGCAAGAACAACGGGATGATCGTGGATTACTGCGGCATCCTCAAAAACCTGCGCAAGGCGCTGGCGACATTCGCCGGAACGGGAGACGGCGGCCGCGGCGGCGGAGGGGGCGAGATCGAACCGGCCAAGCCTGACGAGGAACTGCTGGCCGATTTGGAGGAAGCCGTCTCGTTCGTACGCGCGTTCTTGATGGAGCGAAATGCGCCGCTGGACGATATTATCCAGAATACCGGTTTTGCGAGGAACGCCGCCATTCTCGCCGCCAAAGAAGCGGCGAACGAAAGCGACGAGACCCGGAAGCGCTTTGAAATTATGTGCCGGGTGGTGTTCAAGAAATTCAAGGCCTGCATCAACGTGGAGGGCATTAACCAATACCGCCGCGATTACGCAGCGATTCAGGTTGTTTATAAGAGCCTTCAGCAGGATCGAGAGAA
>JAFGTC010000031.1 GCA_016934335.1 Candidatus Omnitrophota bacterium
CTGTTCGAAAAACGGAGCGCCGCCGCCTCGACTTTATGATTTCATCAGGAGAAGCATGACGCAAATGAATTTCCAAACGATGTTCTCGATTCTTTGCATGGCCGTTCTTTTTGCTGCGCCCCCCTCTGCGCTTTCCACCGATGAACAGGAAATCGATTCGGCGACGGCGGCTCTTTCGCTTACCGTCTACGACAGCATTTTGATGGCTTTGAAAAACAACCGTTCGCTCGCCGTTCAACAGTACGATCCGGACATCGCGCGCACCTTCATCGTCGAAGAGCAGTCGCAATTCGATTCCAGCCTCGACGCCGCGTTTTCCTTTTCCGACAGCACCGGCCAGCGAACCTCCGGCGTCGGCGAGTTCCGCCCCGTTAAAAACCGCTCCTTCTCCGGCGACGTCGGGCTTTCCAAACAATTCCCCGTCGGTTTGGATCTCGATGTGGGGTTGAACACGGTCGAAAGAGAATCGAACGTCTACACCCGCATGTTTTCCTCCCGGTTGGGAGCGTCGCTGATGCTTCCCGTTTTAGAAGGATTTGGCAAAGACGTGAATCTCGCCGGCGTGCGTCTGGCGGAAAAAGACGTGGATCTATCCCTCTATGAACTCCGGGGATTTGTGTTGGCTCTCATCGCTCAAGTGGAAGAAAATTACTGGGATCTCTTGACCGCCAGAAAAGAATTGAACATACACAATACCTCTCTTGAACTTGCCAATAAGCAGCTGACCGAAACCAAAGATCGAATCGAAGTCGGCGAACTGGCGGAGATCGATCTGGCCGCGGCGGAGGGGGAAGTCGCTTTGCGGGAAAAATCGGTCATCGACGCCCGGAGCGCCATCCAAAAATCGACCCTGCGATTTTTGCAGGCGTTGAATCCATCAAGCATGGAATTTTGGATGATGCCCGTCGATTTATTGGATGAGCCGATCGCCGATGAACTGGAAAATCGCTCGCTCGCGGAAGTCATAACAACCGCCATGACGGCTCGCCCCGATCTCAACCAAGCGCGCATCGACATCGAAAAACAGGATATTCAGCTGGTTCAAACCCGAAACGGTCTTCTCCCGAAACTCGATTTTTTTATCACGCTGGGCAAGACGGGATACGCATCGACGTTTGGCGATTCCTTTTCAAACATTGGAAAGGACGATTACGATATCAGCGCCGGCTTCACGTTTTCCATGCCCTTGGGAAACCGTTTGGCCAAAACGCGCCATCGGCGCATCACCGTCAATAAAGAGAGAGCGGAAACGGCCCTGCAAAACTTTCAGCAATTGGTCGAGTTAGACGTCCGCATCGCGTTCGCCGAATTATCCCGCGCCAAACAGCAGATCTCGGCGACAAAACGAGCGACTCAGCTTCAACAAGCCAAATACCAGGCGGAATTGGAGAAATTCCGCGTCGGCAAATCCACCAATCTCTTGGTCTTGACCACCCAGCGTGATTTGATCGCCTCTCAACTGGATGAAGTCAACGCTCAGATCAATCTGCGCAAAGCGATTTTAGGGCTGCATGTCGCGGAAGGCGCGCTGCTGGATCATTACAAAATCGTGCTGCCGACCAAAGAGTAAAAAATCACAACCCCCCCTCCCTTCCTCCGGGAAGCCACAAAATCCCGGCGGATGAGAGCACCCTATCGCAATTTGATCGCCTCGATCAGACTGTCGCGCCTTCCTGCTTTTTTATTCTCCTCCGGTATATCCCATAATTTAATAGACCATCCAGCAATGGACGGGGGTGATTTCTGAAAAAGCGAATCGGCGCACAAAAATGCCTTTGCCGTCGCCGTCATTGGCGCCGCTGTCTTCATAAGCGACGACAAAGTCGAAGCCGACTTTTGCGGCGACATCGGGCGATACGATGGCGACCGTGGCGTCTTCCTGAGTTCCGTTCGTCAGCTGATTCACCATCATTTCCGGTCCTGCAGGCGAACCGTCCGCGTTGAATGCGCGGCACATGGCGGCTTTGCCGTCTTCATCGATCGTACTGTCCTCCCAAACGACGACAAAACGTCCGGTTGAATCCATGTCCACCTCAGGATCCTCCTGATTGCCGGCAAAGTTTTCGTTGGCCAGCACATCGGACGCAATCGGCGTCTGATCTTTGTTATATAGATTAAGATAAATTCCTGTTCCATCGCCATCCGACGCCCACTGGGTTTCTTCAAAGACGATCACGAAATTGCCGTCGGCGCTGCCGGAGATTTGAGGATTCTGGATGAAGAACGCGACCTGGCTGTCAACGCTGGGATCGACCTCCGGTCCCACGCGATTCCAATCCTTATCGAATTGTTGGAACCAGATCCGATCGTCTCCGCCATATTCGCGCCATACGGCGACGAAAGAGCCGTCGGCGGCGAAGGCCATGAATCCATCGTCCTGGTTCCCCGTCCCGTATTGATTGACGACGATCGGCCCTTTCACCAATTCGCCCGTCGCGCCGTCAAAAGCGCGCATCACTTGCGCGTCTCCGTCTCCATCGGGAGAGGGAGCGCCGGATGCGCCTTCCCCCCAATCTTCGCTGATGACATATAAATTGCCGTCAGCGGGATTGAATGCGCAGGAGCCCCAGCCTTGCCCGCCGGCGCCGCGAGGAGTTTTGTCATCGGAGGAGGAAATAACATCCGTGACTGGAGTTCCATCCGCCGAGATAATGCGGAAGAATTGTCCCATGTCATCTCCATCGGCGTATCGGTCCGCCCCTTCGTCATCATCCTGATACCAGGTAACGCCGAAGTTGCCCGTGACCGGATCCGCATCCGATTTGGGATCTTCGTCCACTGAATCGCGGGAGACGATCACCACTTCGGTCCAGTTTTCGAAATCGGGAGATATAACGGCCACCAAGTCGCGATTGGGGGGATTGACTCTGCCCGGCGTCTCGTAGCAAACAAATATCACCCCATCTTTATTCACGGCGATCGTGGGTTCTTCTTGATTTCCGACCGTATCGACCGGAACCGAAATAGCGTCGCCGATAGGCATCGGTTGTGCGCCCGCCATACTAACAAGACACAAACATAAGATTGATGTCGTAAAAAAAGTTTTCATCGTCTCCTCCGTTTCTAATTGTATTTTCCGACTGAATAGATATTTTTATTCAATCGATTCATTTTATCATATAGAAAATGCACGGATTCATCAAATTTTTTTTGATTATTTTTTACTCCGTACGATTCATTCATCAGCGGGCGTTGCGGAATCAAGGCGTCGATACCCCTGCAAAATCAGGAACAATCCCCATTTTTTTTCTTGACAAGTTCGAAAATCTTTATACATTCATAGATAGCGCGGAAAGGAGGTGGTCCATCTATGCAATATGACTGTACGGCTTTAATACGTAGTACGATTAGCGCAGGTGGCTGCGGAGGTGAGGAGAGTTAGTTTTTCCCACTCGACCTCGTGACAAGATTGTCAAGAAAGTAAAGACAGAAAGCGCGCTTATGGGATGAAGAAAATGGCGCTTTGCGCCGAATACTTTACTGCGCTTACCATGACGCGCTGAGCAAGACAGAGGAATTTATTTTCAGAGGAGCATGCAAGCGGGCAAAGCCGCAGAGCATTCATGGCGGCGGCGCCGGGATTGGCTCTCCTGACTTTCCAATCCAAACAGCTTACCGGAAAGAGGGCGATCGAAATCGGTCGCCCTCTTTTTATGACGGGACGCGGGATGGATTCGATTTTTGCCGTCCCTGCCTGCGAACATGCCCGTATGTTTACGTTGAATAGAAAAAATACCGTTGTTACTATCGAGTCGCTTCCGCTACCGGGATAAGCCGAAGACCCATAATGAACTCGAATGGGGCGCGTCGAATCCGATGACGCCCGCCCCGTTCACATCGATAAGGCCGGCGCCTGTTTGGTCGCCGAAAGGTTGAATAACGACGGCCTTGTCTTTTTTGATGACGTCGCAAATGACGACGGCGGCGAAGCCGGTTATGCGAAATTGGGTGTTATTTCCATGTGGATCGATCACATCTTCGTAAAGAGCGACGATCCGGGGGATGCCCGCTTGGGACTGCAGTTCGTCTTTGATGCTCCAACTAATTCCCGTATCGCCATTTAAGTATCCAAAAGGATCTTCTTCGTTTTCTCCATCGATGTAGCCGTCGTCAAGGATGAATCCATCTTCGCCGAAGTATAAGAGATCGTCTTGGTTGACGCCGTATTCGATTTGGCGGGCCAGATCGGCGGCGCTGTTGTTTGGATCGCCGAAATCCACCGTGCCGTAGTTGCCCGTTGCGCCGGGATCGGAGGTGTACATGATGCATTCAAAAATCTCATCGCTGAAAGAAAGAACATGCCCCATTTCTTCGTAGGAGTAATCGTCATTGATATCGATTCGCTCCCCCTCGACCATAATATACATTTGCCCATTATCGTTTAAAAATTCACCGGAATTCGTTATTGCATCCCACAGAGAATTTTTGATGGCAAACGGCATAATTTGACCGCTTGAAGGATAACTGTCGTTCATCGGAAATGGAGGCGAGTCAAAGCCGATGATTCGGTCGGTGACGACCGCCCGCGCCGTCGCGTGCAGTTGGATTTCATCCAATCCCGTAAACGCCCCGAGGAACAAACCGAGCGGGCCGTTGACGTTCTGAGACCGGCGTATGGTCACTTCGATCGAATTAGAAATTTCCGCGCTTTCCACATCGACTTCGCCCTGGATATCGAATGGATTCTGCATATATCCGACTTTGACGTCCTCGGGCAATACATTGAGCGTGGATGCATCGGCGGCCC
The DNA here is from genome assembly GCA_016934335.1 of Candidatus Omnitrophota bacterium. Classification (GTDB taxonomy): domain Bacteria; phylum Hinthialibacterota; class Hinthialibacteria; order Hinthialibacterales; family Hinthialibacteraceae; genus JAFGTC01. Next base: position 4,748 of record JAFGTC010000031.1, read on the forward strand.
TGTTGTAACCGGCGTATTCTTGGATTCTTCCGACAAAATCGGGCGATTCTTCAAACAATTCCCAAATCGAAGCCAGGGCGGCCGCGTCCGCCGCATGCTGTAATTCGGCTTTGGTGGCGTACACATAACCGACATCCAGCGAAAAAGCGACCATCAACATCATTACGCTCAGCAGAACAAGAAACATGACAATAACGGCGCCTCGATTATTGCCATTCTTTTCAAACACGTTGGACCTCCAAACTACAATCCGATTTACAAAATTTTCTTTGTATAGGATTAATTTCTCTATAAAAATTTTCATATTGTAACAATTAATAGTATATTATAAATTTTTATTCAATGTTATGGGGGGATTATCCTGTTTGTTTGTAGGGAATAACCTTACATGAAATGGGATTTTAGGAAGGATTCCATCTCTCATCAGTGCAAAATATGAGTTCTATGATGGAATGGGAAATTACGATA
>JAFGTC010000032.1 GCA_016934335.1 Candidatus Omnitrophota bacterium
ATTGAAGGGATTTGTAAAGGGGGAAATTACACTATCTTTAATTTTCTTTGATTCTTTGTACTTCAGGAGCGTGACCTGTTACAAAAAATTCAGGATTCGCAATTAAATTTCCGCTTCGATCACGAACCGCCAATTATTTATCTTACATCCAATTCGCACATCGCCGACGGCAGTGTACTGCAAGTGGACTATTATCATGGGATGGCGATCAACAACGGCCAGGTGTCCGTCTGCATGTCTGAGCCAAAACTCTATGAGATTTGGGATAAACAGATCGAATTGATCAAACAGCATCTCGATCCCAATACCTATTTCTTAAGCATGGACGAAATTCGATGCGGTGGAGCCTGCCAGGCCTGTCAGCAGAAGAAATTAACAATGGCGCAAATCCTGGGCGATTGCATTACGCGGCAATGCAGCATCATCAAAAAATACGATCCAGGATCACAAGTCCTGATTTGGTCGGACATGCTGGATCCCAATCACAACGCGCACGGCGATTACTATCTGGTTACAGGAGACTTCAGCGGGTCGTGGAACTATATTCCCAAAGATCTGATTATCGCCTGTTGGTATTACGATAAACGCAAAGAAAGCACGGCCCACTTCGACCGGCTTGGTTACCCTGTGTTTGCAGCGGCTTATTATGAAGACGATACGCTAGAGAATCCAAGAGGATGGCTGGACGTCCTGAAGAGCGTCAAAAAACCGTTTGGCATCATGTATACTACCTGGCAGAATAAATACGAAAAATTAGGAGAATTCGGGGATCTGGTATCACAACAGGAATCCGGAGTGCAAATTGAGTAAATCTCAAATCAACGTTCGTTTTTCTGCTCCAATTTTTGGATGATACAAGAAAAGAATGTTCAAGGTGAATTCAAGGTGAATCTTAATGGTAAATATTCATTTCACGTCCGGAAACACCCCATTGAGCAGATTGCTCACGTGCTCAACGCCTTACGGCATTTCAGATAGATTCACACGACCGGGTTTGCTGGGACTATAGGTATATGGGGTGCTCAACGCCTTACGGCATTTCAGATAGATTCACACATCGATGCGCATCCGCTTATGTCGCGTTGTGTGCGGTGCTCAACGCCTTACGGCATTTCAGATAGATTCACTTGGCATTATAAAATAAAAAGTTGCTTTCAATCTGTGCTCAACGCCTTACGGCATTTCAGATAGATTCACCGAATAAATCGCCAAACAGATGGCGCGCGCTGATGTGCTCAACGCCTTACGGCATTTCAGATAGATTCACCGATCACATAACCTAAGCCGGTATCGTCGGCATCAAGTGCTCAACGCCTTACGGCATTTCAGATAGATTCACATAGAAAAACGTGTGTCTTCTTTGACACCTATATGTGCTCAACGCCTTTCGGCATTTCAGATAGATTCACCAAGAGGGCCAAGTTGGATTGATCACGACCGCTCAGAAGTGCTCAACGCCTTACGGCATTTCAGATAGATTCACAGCCGCTCTTCCATATCTTGTACATTCAAGTGCTTATGGATGCGTAAATCAAGCACCTCAAAGATATTTCCACTTATCGAGAAGAATTGGGGGAAAAGATACGATTTCACAGATATAACCTCCTTAAAAATATATGTTTGTGATAATTTCATGGATCAATATATGAATATAGAATGGCTAACTGCGCTTTTTATAGAGGATTATTAGCGATTCACGCTTTGTTTTCATCGAGCGCGTCCTCATCCTTGAATTTTCCACCGACGATCTGAAACGATGGAGGCTCTGCATCCCAGCGAATTGAACCGGATTGTTCCATGACGTTATGCGAACATTTCGAACAGAGTCCAACGATCAAGATATGGTCTTCATCTTCAACGACCTGGCTCAGTTCCCAGCGCAGCCGTTCAATCTGTTTAACGGACGCCTGCACGCAGAACAAAGAATACTGGATGCGTTGGCCGTATCCTTCGAGAATGCGGGCCACCCGCCGCAACCGCTTTGGATTGCAGACGTCGTAACCGATGATATGCCATTGTCGTGACATGGCCGCCCCTTATCGAATTCTCGATTTTGCGAATACGTCGCTTTGATCCACCCAGCATTTCTCCAGGAGGCGAACCTCCAATTCGATCTGCCGGTAATAACTCAAAGAGTAATTCAAAACGGGGTGCTTCCATTCGTCATTCAATCGATTTTCAAAGAGCTCGATCGCTTTTTTGCGACCGTTGTCGCTGAGCCAGATTTTCCCGGGCGTGACGGAAAAATCATCCTGCGGATTCCATTGCTTTCGTCGGATGGACGACACAACCGTCAAATCCCAGATGGGAATTCGGAATAATTCCATTATATCCAAAACCAGCGGATGGGCGGAAGAACGGGGCGTATGATAATAACCGAACGAAGGCTCCAGGCCGACCTGGAGAATCGCGCTCATGACGCTGCGATAGAGCAATCCGTATCCAAAACTGAGGATCGCGTTGAATCGATCTTTCGGCGGTCGGCGAGTGCGTTTGAGAAATTGGAATTCTTCGGGAACCGTTCCCTCCATCACAAAACGAAGCGCGGAGAAATACAGGCCGCCGCAAGCGCCTTCAAATCCTCTCAGTTGATCGACCGAAGAAGCCTCGGCGATGCGGTCTTTCAGGTTTTTCATTTGGCGCAGGTGCTTGGCGACTTTTTGGCGCGTTGATTTGTTGGTTCTGGATAGTCGCAGTAGAAATCGAATTTGGTTTTCGATCCGATTTTCCACGGTTCGATGGGCGAGAGTAAGGCGGTTATTTTCTTTTGAGAGAAATTCGTACTGGCCGATTCTGCGCTGAACGCGTCCCACTCCGCTTGTAAGCGAGCAAAGATAGTTGCCGCCCGTCGTGAACCAATGAAGAGGAATGTCGCGATAGGCGCATGCGGCGATGGCCTGGGTCGTAATCTGCGCATACCCATGTAGAACGATCTCGCTGATGTCTTCGATAGGCAGGACGGTTTTGGATTGATCCTTACATACGACTTGAATCGTATCGCTGCTGCGAGATACTCGATCTCCATGACCGATGATGTGAATGGTCTTTTTTTCCCGCTTGGGGGGGGGACAGGCGTATCGATTCGTAGTCGGGATTCGCTTCTTTCCGAATTTCTTCTGGAAGGCAGACCGGAGAGAGCGAACAGGCAATGCACAAGTTTTCGTTTGGAGTGATGGGAGGCCGTTCGATCCTACTGCGCAGTTCATCGGCGCGATCGATCATTCGGCGGACATCGTTGCATAGAGCGCCGTCAATGTTCACGATGACGGTTTTATGATCGCGATGATAGCGAATACGCGCCTGGCGGATGACGGTTTCCAGCGAACGTTCGAGCAGCATGGCGTATGCGCCGACCTGTACGCGGTCAGAGAACCAGGCCTCGCCGTTATTGGATCGCCCCCGCTTGTGCTCGTAGGGATAGATTTCACCATCGCGCCTGCGGATGGCGTCCATCTTGCCGACGAGCCCCAATTCGGCGTCTTCCAATTCAAGAGTTTGCAATTCTTCGTCGTCGGCGAGTTCTACATGAAGACGCCGCCCCGCATACACGTTGGCGTCCGCGACGCGAATCTCTTCCACCTCTTCCAGATAAAAGAGCCGCTCGCAGTACGCCAACGCATGCAGAGCCATAACGCGCGTGAGTGGTCGATCGGTGGGCTGCATCGTGTTATTCCAGTGTATAAGAGGATGCGATCTTCGGCATTTTATCCAATTCCGGCGGAGCGATTCCTTCCATGTCGATCAAATCTCCGACCACATGGACGGTTCCCGCCGAACCGACGTGATCCACCCATACCGGCAGCCCGAGCAATCCCTGGTCGTTCAGTTGATAGAGGCACACTTTTTTAGACGCCAACGTCCTTTTGAGCTCGTCGTTTAGAAGAGAGACGCAATCCACAAGATGCGTGCTTTCTCCCAGGCTCAATCCGCCGAACCGTTTAATGGATTGCCGCTTTTGAGGATCCAAAGCGTCACGAACCCTTTGTTCCAAAAAACAGCCCCCGTTCTCCTCCTCCGATGAATCGAGCCAGAGAATCAATTCGATATTGGAGAGGATTTGTTGGTAGTCGGGGCGAGTGTTGCCCGACGATCCGAGAGGCTTTTTCTTCACTCTCCATACGGTTCTTAAAACGACGCTGATTTCCGGATATTTCATCAGCATCTGATCATCGCGCCCTCCGACGCTAGTATGATCCGTATCATGTGGATCTCGTCTTGGATGTTCGTTCAGCAGCATCGGAGTCACGCGCACACCGATGTGCCTCTCTCGATTCGTTTCTCCGACCAAAGACAGCAGGAATCCATAACAGGTCGACGGGGGAGGGATGATCTCGGTTTCGAGATACTCCCTTGCCAATCCTTTACGAAAGCAGGCGATGGGAACAGTAACATAAACGCCGATCATAATGGATTACTCCGCAGCCGATAGTTGTTCGTCGATGATCCCGCAGGCTTTTTCGATGGCGGCTTTTACGCCTAATACTTCCACGCCTTTCTCTTTGAAATCGGCGGCTATCTTCCAATGGAGATCGCTGACGCCCAGAATCAACTCATTGGCCTGAACGTCATGGGCTTCCATTCGGGCGAGCAACGCGGCGGCGTTGACGGTTTTTCCATCGTCGTCAGTGCCAAAACAATAGAGCAGACGGGGAGCGGGGTCGTCGGTGATTCGCAGAACGATGGCGTCAGGCGAGAAATCATACAGGAAGCGCCCGTGATTTCCCGCGACGGTGCGAAGATGGCCCATGGCTCGAACAGCTTGGGCGGCGCGGCTATGAACGCGCAATCGCTCCGGCGTTAAAGCCATGCCAAATTGATAGCGAGTCGCATGTACTTCGGTTCCATAGGGAACGGGATTTTTCGCATCTTTTTTGGCCGCCGAGGGAGTGGCGCCCGGTGAGGCGGCGTTGAATGTGATATCGCCGTACCAGGGATTCAGAGAAATCGCCCGCGTGACTTCGAGGACGGCTCTGCGCACGTTGGCCGAGCCGACTGAGTTTTCTTCTTTAGCCGCTTCGGCCGACATGAATCCAAGGAGATCGTCGTCGATAAAAGGCATATCTTTAGAGGATTCCTTCCATCGGTCAAATTCACGATCCTGCCATTCATTAATGCGAGTATCCTCATTGAATGTCCGGTTGGTTCCTCCCTCTTCCATACCGGAGAGCAGCCGGCGAAGGGCGAAGCGAATGGCTTCTGCACTGACAGTGGAATGCGTTTTTCCCTGCCAGATCAGTTTTTGCAGCGTGGTGATGTTGCCTTCGGTTTCCGCCCGGTTGTTGGCCGCCGTTCCAAACGGAGTAACGATATTGGCGAATACGTGTAGAGTCATTGGTTTATTCTCCTATTTTTTTAAGCGACATTTTTCTCGGATTCTTCCATGAGAGCGTCTTCCGATTCTTTGCCGGAATAACTGGCTAAGGCGAGAAGAGCCAGATCGCGCATCAATTGCCATTCTGTTTGTTTGCAGATTTTAGGCAGGATTTGCGGCCAATCTTTTTTGAGTTCATCGATAATTCCCGCGCGAGCGAACATGTCGCATAACGCGCTGCGTGTTTGCTCCGGCGTCTTGGCCCCCGTAAAAGCCAACCGCCAGCGTTCATATTGATTTTTCCACCTATTTTTCGTGGCTTGAGTCGGAGGCTTCTTATCATTGCCTTGCGTGTCTTCTTTAATGCGGCCGAGAGTATGTAATATCGCCCGATGGATTGCTTTGACGATAATATATTCCGGCGAACCTTCCATGGTTTGATCGGTCATGGCCTTCAATCCTTTCTTTTCAAAATGGACTCTTTCATGAAACGGTTTTTTACTGACAGGATCGATTTTTGACATTAAATCGGTGAAGCCTTGGTAAAAGGGCCGATTGCGAGCGAAGTTGTCAGCGATTACAGGGCGTATGAGACTATCCACCCAAAAGTACTCCGTTTTTTTGACGGTCATCTTATTTTTACCCTTGCCTATAGTTTCGTTTTTTATCCGAGAAACGATTTTAGGAGGCAGTTGGCTCAAAGCGATTTCGAATTGATGCAATTGCGTTTCTTTGTTAAGGGAGACATTCAAAGCATGAACGCGCGACTTTTGCTGACTGGCCCAGGGAGTGGGCTTGAAAGTGATGGCATTGCATGCCGGCAAATCGCTCCAATCAACCAGCTGTTTTGCTTTCAAACGAACCTGCGCTTGTAAAGCAGCGTCCCCCGCACTTGTGATGCGGCAGTCTCTCGATGAAGAAGGAGTCATATAGGGTCGGTTTGCTGCAAATTTTATGAGATCATCCACTTCCGGTATTAGTAAGACGCCCGAGCCTCTATTGATAGGGATCGTTAAACATCCGACGATCGAAAAATATAGCGATAAAACATGGGAAGCAGGTTCTTCGATTTTCGTTTTCCCTGTATAAGCAACATGACGGACAACTGCGCCCGGATTGATTGGCCCTATGACTTCGATCGGACAGGATTTAAGGCATCCTTTATTGTCTACCAAGTCCTTCCATCCCTCTTGGTGTTTGTATGATTTACATTTCTTATATGATATGTGAATGGGTTGTTCTTCTATGTGTAAGCATTCTGTCGTTTCTTTTTTATCCAAATCACGAACTCGACCATGCTGGAGAAAACTGAGCGTCAGCCCAGTTTGCAATTCATTTCGAACTGAAATTGGTGGTTCAAGAAAATATTGCGAAGGGAGATAGATCAATCCATCTTTGACTTGAAAAGCAATAGCGAACAAACGGCATAAATATTCGCCGGCATTCTCCGGATCGCCGAAATCCAGCACGACTTGCAATCGATCAACCGACCAAGGCGGTTTTCGATTCATCCAAGGACCACCCGGCAATTCATCATCCAACAAAATACCCAAATCATAAGCACGTTCAATGTAACGAAGAGTGCAAGCCAAACCGCCCAAGCCGGCGCGGTGAAGCGCGGACATTCCCGGATCGAAAAGCCGCATGGTTAAAGATGAAGGCGCTTTCTGTTTTACGGCTGCTGATTTTTTTGCCATCTTGCACCTCGTTCCTCTGAATATTCCATCATTCCATCTGGAGCGACGGGGATGCCTCGAAAAGACTCCCAAGAACGCCAATTGAGAGAATTCGGAGGCGGGTTCATAGGGATCAATACTTTTTGCAACTCTTGCCTGTTTTTCGTTATGCGATTCAAGTCTTCTTTTTGAATCACCGTGATTCCCGGCGAGCTTTCGCGCAATTCCAAAACCTGAGTGCAGAGGCCGCCGTCCAGCCAAGCGGAATGGACATAGGAAGGCCGCCGGTTTTTGGCTTCGTCATCTTCCTCCCACGCATGAACAAGGTCCATTTGGGAAATGTATTTTGGGGGTAATTTCTTCAGCCACTGGCGAGCCGAATCGTAATCGGCGGACTTGTAAGGCAGGATCGACGGATCTCCCATCCGATCCACCGGTTCGATAACGATAAAGGGGCAAGTCGGATCATTATTCCTCGCTCGACGATTCAACCGCCCTAAGCGTTGAATCAAGGAGGGGACGGGGGCCAGATCAGTAACCAGCAGCGACGCCGATAAATCCAGGCTCATTTCGGCGACTTGAGTGCAGATCGCCAGCGCCGGTTTATCTTCTTTGAAAGAATCAATCACTTTCCCATGCTGAGTGACGCGGTCTTCGTACTTAAAGCGACTGTGATACAGCACGGTTTGAAGACCCGCCTCTTTGGCTCGATCATAAGCCTCCATGGCGCGGTCGACCGTATTGCAAACCCATAGGATTTTTCCGCCCCGCTCGTATTCATCTTTGACTTCGGGAATGGGATCGCGAGAATCTACGGCTCCCTGCCGATGATAGCGAGGCATGTTTTCGATCTCTTGGGGGCCGTCGATTTCAACCAGATCAACGTCAAGTTTCCGGCATTTATGGCGTAAAATCTCCAAGCGCTTTTGGGGCAGGCTGGCGGTCATCAACAAAACCGGAACGTTGCGCATGGCTTCCAGGAAGCGGAGCAGCGCGCCGAAGAGATTGTCGTCATATGCGTGGATCTCATCGAAAACAAACGCCGCCCCAGCCAGCGCAGGCCAGGCATACAAGCCCCGTCGATTGTTTTGCGTCAATCCGAGCACGGCGTCGACTGTGCAGCTAACGATCGGCGTCGACCAGGCTTGAAGCGATTCGATGCAGATCAGAGCGTCGTTTTCATCGCCTTCATCACGGTCTTTTGGAATGCCGAGGATTAATGTTTTATCAATCTCCGCCCGGCTGGAGAACAAATCCGCTCCATGCTTCCCCAGTCTCTCATCGGGATTGAAGAGATAATCGCGAAATCCTTCAGTTGCGGTTCCGGTAGTGGGATAGCAGATATAAATCCGTTTTTCGGGACAGCGCAAGCGCGCCCAATTATAGGCGGCGATGGTCTTTCCCGAACCGCATCCGGCCTTTACAAACGTTATCCGCCCGGCTTTCTCTGCGGCCCTTTTTTGAAACGGCCTGAGGTTGTTTTCAATTTCCTCAATTTCGCATTGAAGCCGATCCGCCAGAATGCCGGCGATATCTTCGGGTTTGGGGATGGCGGAGAAAGAATCTCGAATCCATGTCTCATGCTGCGTATGATCTTGGATCTCCACAGGCAGGGCCGATCCCGCAATGTCTCCCGAAATCAGACATGATTTGCAGGCGGCGACAAATCGTTTTTCATCAGACGATGAGGAATTCCAGTATGATTGCTGCTTCATAAATAACGTAAGAATTTTGTTAAACGCGCTATCACAGCCAAATAAAGGAATTTTTGTTGCATGAGGAAGCAGGGGATTGTCGAGATGAAATTCATTCTTGACAAATTCCAGGCATTGATGGAAATCCGGGTGGTCATAATAAATCGTCATCTCCCGTCCACTTCCCTCTCGATTACTCTGAGGCGGCGAAGGTCGATTGTAGGCGGGATGATGCCCCGTAATGGCGCATTCCAACGCCAACCATTGCAAAGGATCGCCGTCCAAAACCGGCAAAAGCCACTCCTTCATTTCTTGAATCATCAAGAACGTCACCCATTCATGGCGAAGCCCCTGAGCTTTTCCGCACTGGTCAGGCAGTTCTTTCGGCTGCAACATGCCTTGAAAATGGTCGTTGGCCTTTCCCAAATCGTGCAAGGCGGCGGCGAGGGCAGTCACTTTATGGAATCGCGGAGACCAATCCCTTGGCTCCAAGCCCAACGCGTTTAACTGATCATCGCCGGTCGACGAAAGAACGATAAGAGCGGATCGATAGGCGGCTTCCAAATGATTGGGCAAAAATATAGAGTCACTGACTGGATCGATTCCATTTACGTTATTGCCCTTGCTTTTAGCCCATAATCGTTGCGGAACTTTCATGATTTTTCCTCCCTCATCCTCACAAACACCCCGCAGCCGAAGCGTCGGCGTCCTCCGAGGCCTTGCTCCTGGACGCGAATGGATTCTTCGGGGGATAGACCCATAAGACGCACGTAATATCCAACGACTTTTTTATCCTGAATTTTCACGGTCCGACATTTTCCGATTTCAAACTGGGCGGAAACGTTCATCTCATTCAACTGGCGCTGTAACGCTTCCCCAAACACATCTCGATCCATAAATCCTTTAATGGTTACAATCCGGGCGTGAAGGGTGGGGGAGGGCGATAAGCGGAATAGCCTCGGGACGCCCACAATGAGTTTTTTACCGTTCAAATCCAATGTTTTGCCTGCTAAAGGGAGCAAGACCGGTATGCAGTATGTATCCGATCGAATGCTCAATTTGCTTTTTGAGGTAATGATCAAATTTCCATTTCCCATGGATGATCCATAGATGGGGTGGATCCCAACTTTTTTATTGCCGTGCAGTTCAGGAATGTGATGTACAATGGATGAGAAAAGATAATAACCATGATCGACAGGAATTGTGTCTGTCCCCTGAATGGAATGAGCTAAATCGATTATCGGCATTTCAGACTCCTAAAAATTTTTTGATTTTTCCCTGGGCCTTTTTGGCTTTATTACAAACGGTTTGAGGAGAGCATCCCCATTCCTTTGATAAAGCGCGGCATGACTTCTTTTCCGGGTGGAGTTTGTTGATCGCTAAAAACGCCATGCGCTCTTTGGCAGGCAGATTTTTTATATATTGCATAAGACGCTTGTAATCAATTTCATCACGCAGAGAAAATTCTTCATGTTCGATCTCATCGCTGTAATCGTAGATCGATAAAAACATTCTTTAGTTCTCCCTTTTTTGATATATCTTGAATCGTTTTTCGCTATTCAAATAATTGCGTAGATGATACTGTGCGTTAGTACATACCCAGGATTTTATATTATCGATTTGGGAAGGTGCGCGAGATCGCAATTTCAGGAAAATTTCACCAAACGCTTCGATCGGTCTGACGCCGTAGCCAGCAGCCAGATGAAGGGCATAGGGTGATACAAGATACTCTTTCAATATTCTTGCGATTTTTTCTTCCAACATGTCACAATCCTTCCTTATACATTGTTAGAAAGCATTGGGAAGCATCTGTCCAAAAATAAATTAACAAAAATAAACACATCTAAAAATTGTCTTTTTAAATTTTATATTTATATTATTGATTGTCAAGATTTTTTTGATACAATTAATTTTCACCATTCTTTATTATAAATATGCCGAAAGGCGTTGAGCATTGTTTGTTTTTGTTAATTCATGTTTTATCAGTTACTTATAATTCGTTTAATGCCGAAAGGCGCTGCTTTTTGCGTAATTTAATTGCCCATCTATACCATAAGAGAGGGCGTTGGTTAAATTTTGCAAATGACGTTTCTTGTCCATTTCGCAATCCATTTTCTCTCTCAGCGATGACGCTTCGATGATTTCGGCGTTTGCGCGATTCTGGTACCGGATACGGTACAAACGATAAAACTGACAATGATTACCCGGATTCTGGAGATGTCGGGAACATGGATTTATCCTTACTATGTAGTATTCAAAGAGTTTGTCTTTCCCCTGTGGTTTCGCAATGTCTTAAAACGATTCGAGGTTCATCCGATCAAGTCAATAAATCATATACAGTAACACATACTCTTCACGCCTTATATAAAATTTATCACAAATATACGATTCTGTATAGACTACTTTTGTTATTCGTAATACACGATAAAATGAGTCGTTTTATCATTATTCCATTATAAATAATCATTAATTCTAAGAATGTCAGAATCAAAAGAATGACTGAGGAGGAGGGAATTCCACATATCCTGTCAGGCGGAGCAGGTAACCTGATGGATTCCCCACAGGATATTGGATTCGTTGCGATGATTGGGGGCGTAAGTCGTCACCCATTCGTATTCCCCATCATTCTCTCCTCCGCCGATGACGGCGATCAACTCAGTCGCTTCGCAGGGCAATTCGAAGGCGTCATTCAATTCCGACATGATTCTCAGAAATTCTATGATCCTATCCAAGGCATGTTCTTTGATCGAAAAAAATCCGGCTTTGCTAATCTTCAGAAACTTGTCGCCTCGAATCGCCATGACCTTCAGTCCTTCTATCGATCCTAATCAGTTGAGAACAAAGCGCAAAAAAAATGCCAATATATTGAATTAGTGATTCTTAAATCACTGAAATACTTAAAAATATGGAATTAGAAGGAAAATCTTTATTGAGGAGTAATATGGAAAACAAAGATTGAGAGAAGAAAATCAATCAAATTCTGAATTATCAGATTCAATTTCTGACCACTAGATGTATCTGTCAATGCCGCCCCAAATCGGCTTATATTTTAAATCACTTAAACCGTAGTAATAATTGCTGCATCCAGGGGGAACAACGGTATAATCTGTAATTGAATCGAAGTAATTTCCGTTTTTAAGAAGCATTGGTATGGATTTTGTCAATTTACCCCCCAATGGTCATTATAAGAAATTTCTATGACCATTCAGTGGAAAGGGTTAGAACCATCTCGTTATACAACGATAGGTCATGGTTACGAGAGAAGGCAGGAAAAAAAGCCAGGATGAAAAAGCTGCCCAAAATAATCCTGACATTGACAGATTTCGTTTTTTTGTTTTTTTTGTACAATATTGCTATTGTAGTTCACAAAATATTCTCTCTCATGCATCGAAAAGTTTTTTTCTGTCGATCTATTACGGACTTTAAATATATATATAATTATGTATCTATATTTTATAAATAAATATGCTGCAAATATTTGCAGCCTATATCCTGTCTTTACAAAATTTAATTTCACTATACGATCATGCAGACCGGCGAGCCTGTATTATTTTGGTACAAGATCGATTCTTCTATGATATTTCTCGTATG
>JAFGTC010000253.1 GCA_016934335.1 Candidatus Omnitrophota bacterium
GAGACGGGGCGCGTCCTCCACTTCGGGCCGGGTGAGAAAGATGACCTGCAAACGCCGCCAGGAGGCCGCCCCGCGATGGATGACATTGATAATCCATCCCAAGGCGATGATCGGCCACATCAGCATCTGGTAGTACATCGCGAATTGAACCAGTGCGCCCAGAGTGAGCTGCCCGTGAATCACTTTCAGCCCGCCGCGCCAGAGGATCAAAACGATTCCCAGACCGCCGATGAAGCGTAAGAAAGGAAACAATCGGCCGCGAAGGCGGATCTGCTCGACATTTTTGGCCAGATATTTATCGGAAATGCCGCGAAACCGATCGATTTCGGCCTGTTCCTGGCAATAAGCTTTGATGACGCGGATTCCCGAAAAATTTTCCTGGACTTTCGCGGTTAAATCCGAATAGATATCCTGCGCCTGCCGGTAGACGCGATGCAGTTTCCGGGTGTTGAAATTCGCATAGATCATCAGAATGGAGACCGGCGCCAGGAGCGTAAATGTTAATCCGACATCGATCGTCAACATGGAGTAAAAAGCCAGGATTGTCACCAGACAGGCGGCGAAAGGATACATGACGCCCGGTCCGACCAGCATGCGAACCTGCTCTATATCGCTGGCGAAGCGAGTCATCAAATCGCCGGTTTTGATTTGGTGATAAAAACCGGGGGTCAAACGCTGGATATGAGCGAAAAGATCGTTGCGCATGGCCATTTCGATGTCGCGCGAGGCCCCGATGATCAGCCACCGGGCGAAAAAAAGCAGAAATCCCGCCAAACAGGCCAAACCAAGGATGATTAAACACGAGTGCAGCAATTCCGATCGGGAAGGATTATTCTCTAACGAATCGATGACTAATTTTACATAACGGGGAACGCAGACCGCCGCATAACTGTAAAACAACAAACAGATTATGCCGGTTATATCTTTAGCCGCCGCCGGGCGCAGGTACGCCGCGAGCGCTCGAAGCAAGGAATGATGGGCGGTCGAATCGGTATGCGTATTCATTTAACAAAAAATCTCGCATTTCATTTAATCCATTGTACCTTGCGAGCAGAAATAGGACACGGCGTCAATCGGACTGGATGAGGCGCCGCAATTGTTCGAAATGAATATGCTGCCCCATTCCGATCAAAATATCGCCCTGCTGGATAACATAGGCCGAGGAGGGATTGAAATTCACAAAGCCGTCCTTCTGACGGATTCCCAGGATTAGAACGTCGGTTTCCGATTTGATTTTGGTCTCTCTCAGCATTTTCCCTATGAAAGGATTGCCTTCCCGAATGGGAATTTCTTCTAAAAGGAGCGGTTCGCGCTCGTGAGAGAATTGAACGGTTTGTTCGAGAAAATCGACGACGGCCGGGCGGATCGCCATGGAGGCCATTCTTACTCCGCCGATATGCGAAGGCATGACCACCCGGTTGGCCCCGGCGCGAAGGAGTTTATTGCGCGAGTGTTCATTTTCGCCGCGCGAAATGATGAAAATGGAGGGATTCAATCCTTTGGCGGTCAAAATGGTAAACACATTGTCCGCATCGCTGGGCAGGCAGGTGATCAAGCCATGAGCGTTCTCAATGCCCGCTTCTTTCAAGACTTCATCATGGGTCGGATCGCCGACAATGCGCAATTCATCGTTGTTCAAATATTCCTCTAAAGTTTGCAAATCGTGATCGATGACGACATATTCTTTGGGGTTGGCGCGAAACTGGCGCACAATCTCCCGGCCGACGCGCCCCAAGCCGCAAATAATATAGTGTTTTTGTAAAGTCTTCATTACTTTCGCCATTTTTCGCTCCCGCACCGCCAGCGTGAGATGACCTTCCATGATGAAAGCCAAAGCGTAGGCCCCTGCGCAGCCGACGGTAATGAGTCCGATGATGGAAAATCCCGTCACCCAGAGGCGGCCGACGGCCGTACGAGGAGTAATATCGCCGTAGCCGGTCGTAGAAATAGTTTCCACCGCCCAGTAGATTGCATCAATCAAACTTCGAGGGCTGCGAGCATTTTCCTCCGGCGACAAGGCTTCATCGCTTTGCCAATCATTGAAATAAGGAGATTCGATGTAGTAAAAACCCACAGCGCCGATCAAGACGACTAAAACCAGCAAGACCACCGATATCTGGAATTTGTGAAGCGAAGCCGAGGCCATATCGCGCTGGGTTTTAATCAAGGTTCTCTGCGAGTTCATACTACGACTATATCCTGATTGAGTGTTGAATTTTTTTTGCAATCCCGCGCCGGTGCATGATAATCTTCGTCAAAAGGTGAGATTCAATCCACTAATATTATATATATCATAAAAATCGCTGCCGGTCAGATTAAAACGCATCGGTTGTCCAGAAGAGCAAGCGCTTCTGATCGGCGTGATCCTGCAGGACATCCGATAGTTCATTGTCATTCAAGTCTTTCCACATCAAATAACGAAAATCCCGCCCGGTTTGGAAGAAGTCGCGGGATTCGCAATAGCCGTTCATCACCGGATCCTGCTGGAAGAAGCCGCGGATGGTTTTGCATCCCAGTTCCTCCGCTTTTCGAGCGATGCAGCGAAGCATTCGTTCAACAACCCATTCCTCTTCTTCGACGAAGCCATATTCAGAAACGGTCATGACCGGCTTTTTGAGGTCGAACTGGGCGTAATAGAAATACCCGACGATTCGATTCCCGTCGATGACGATCACGGGGAAGTGAGTCAGCCAACTGGCGCGCGATTTCCAATATTGAATCGAACGAATGATTCCCCCGCCCATGCGCCGCTGCATATGTTTATAAATCGCGTCCATGCATTGGTAATCCTCCTCGCGAATCGGGCGGATCCAATCGAGCGAGAAATGATTTTGAGTCAAAGGTTCAATCGCCTGATCCTGTTCGGTTTGGCGGATGATCCGCCAACCCAGACGTTCGTAGAAAGGGTGAATCGTCGTAAAAAGGAAGCTTCCCGCCATGCCGTCGCGGCCCATGAGGCCGGCGGCCCGCTTCAATAAAGCGGCCGCATATCCACGACTCCGGCATTCGGGGCGCGTTCCGACGCCGCCGACGCCCCCAAACATCATGGGCTGTTCCCGGAGAAGGAGAGATCGCTTAAATACCTGCAAAAAAGAGAGATAGAGATCTCCCTGTTGGATCGCCAAACCGTAGGCCGGCTCATAATCCGGATCCCGCATGATGATCGAATGAAAAAACGTGCGCGAGAGATCGGGAAACGCCGTTTCCAACACATCCAGCGCAAGAGTAAAATCATCCCTCGAAACTGACGTTATTCTGGTTTTCTCAGACTGTCGGGAGGATTTATCGGACATACGATCCCTGATTACGGATACCTGATTACGGATAAAAAATTCGGTATGTCTGGTAGTGTGGATTAGCCAACAATCCTTGCGACCGGGTGACGGAGACCGCCAGCCTTTCCGATTCGCTTCGAATCTCTTCCGGCGTCAATCCGGAAAAAGTCACTTCCCAAAGTACGCCCCGAAGCAGAGACGAGGGCTGTTCGCTGCCGGAAACCTTCCGGCGGACGGCGTCCAACGTGGACTCCGCTTTTCCATCTTCGCGATCGCAAACCAGGATGTAGGCGCTGATGGAGGAAGGCGCTTGGAGGGCGCCGTCTTGCGACACGGCCTGCTCCGCCGCTTCGATTCGCCACAGATGTTTATTGGGATTGGCGAAAAGAGACGTTTTTTCGACTAGCCGCTCCGCTGTCTGCCGGGCCTGCTTGGGCTCGAGTCCGGGGAAGTCAAGTTCCCAGAACTCCGTCCGCCGCAGAGATTCCATAGCGTGAAATCCCAAGCGGCTGCGACAGGCGTACTGAGCGGACCGCTCGATGTTATCGGGGATTTTCAAATTGATGTAGATCTGTATAACACTCATGATTGGTTAAAAATTCTACAAGATGCTATACTGTTATGGAAGACGCAGGATGCGAATCGAAAAAAGAATTAAATTCACACCCTAAGCATATGGACACTAGAATAGGGACAAGTATACTGGAGGTGATGGTTGTTTTATAAGGTTTGCCAGATTGCGTGAATTGTTTTTTTACAAATTATATTCGCAGGATTGAGAAGCGGGGCTTTACAGGATCTTATGAGGATTTGATATGTTTCCCTCGATATCATCGTACACGTGGCTTCCTCTCTCGTTTTTATCCAAATTGCGAGTCATCCACGAGCATGGATTCGAAGGAGTCGAAATCTTTGCCACGCCTCGCCATTTGGATATCAACAATGCAGAAGAGGTACAGGAAGCCGGCATGTTGATCCGAGACTTGGGATTCAGGCATGTGTCGATGCATGCCCCTAGCAGCCTTGGCGATTTATCCATTCCCGATGAGACGGAGCGGGACGAAACCGTGCTAGCGTGTCAACGGGTATTGGACGCGGCCATGCTCATGGGGGCCGATACGGTGACTTTCCATCCGTCCAGCATCGAAGAAGATGAAAGCGAATCTCAAGACCGCTGGTATTCACTGATTGAAACGCTTCGAGACTTAAGCGGCTATGCCGAAGACCGGGATATTCGGGTGGCGATTGAAAATTTCCCCCAGCCGCTGTTTGGCAGCGATCCCGTCGAACTCTATAACCGGTTGGAGAAATTGAATCTGCCGAATGTAGGAATGTGTCTCGACATCGGCCACGCCTTTGTGGGCGGGCATTTGCCCAAAGCCTTATCGAAATTTGGAAAGAGAATCTTCTCGGTGCACGCCAGCGACAACCGGGGCAATGTGGATGAACACATGGCGCCCGGTCATGGAAAGGCGCCCTGGGAAGATATACTCAACGGACTTCGCCAACTGGATTTTCGCGGTCCGTTCGTCATCGAAGTGCGCGACGGTCGAAAATTGGAGCAAATCCTGGAGGACGTGATCCAATTTTGCGATCGCTTGGGACTTTCTGAAATCGGACAGTTGTCACATTGAGTCGCTCTGCTGAAACCGCATTTTCAGAAGAAGACCATGTTTTTATGCAGCGCGCGTTGAAGTTGGCGCACCACGGCCGTTTTACGGCTTCGCCCAATCCGCGCGTAGGGTGCCTGATTGTGCGCCCCGCCTCGGGGGGGAATCCAGAATCTCGAATCATCGGGGAAGGATTTCATCGCCGCAAAGGCCTGCCTCACGCCGAACGCGAAGCGCTGGAGGCCTGCAGCGAAGATCCGTCCGGCGCAACCCTGTACGTCACGCTGGAGCCCTGCTGCCATCACGGCGCTACTCCTCCCTGCACTGAAGCCATCCTCGAAGCGGGCATTTCTCGCGTCGTCGCCGCCGTGCTCGATCCTTTTCCCGAAGTGCAAGGCAAGGGCGTTGAAACCCTGCGCCGCAACGGCGTGCAAGTCGACGTAGGACTGCTGGAGCAAGAAGCGCAGTTCGAAAACCGCTTTTTCTTCCATTTTCAGACGCATAAGAAACCCTGGGTGATTCTCAAAGCGGCGATGTCCCTCGATGGGAAACTGGCGGCCAAAACCGGCGATTCGAAGTGGATCACCGGCGAAGAGGCGCGCGAGCACGTCCACGAAACGCGCGCTGAAGTGGATGGGATTTTGACGGGAATCGGGACGGTCGTCGCCGACGATCCTTTGTTGACCGCGCGGACGCGAAAAGCGCCCGCCGATTTTCGACCTCCCGTGCGAATCGTACTCGATCCCCAACTCAAAATACCGCGAACCGCCCAATTGCTGCGCACTTTCGATCAAGCGCCGCTCTGGATTTTCTGTCATACATCCGCCTCTGATTTCGACATTCAGGAGCTGACGTTTCTCAAAGCGAGCGTCACGGCAGTGGAAGGCGGCCGCTCGGCGCTCGACCTCGACGAGGTTCTTCAAACGCTGGCCGCCTCGGGAATCCAAAGCCTCCTCATTGAAGGCGGCCCGGCCGTCCACACGGCGTTTTTAGAAAAGCGGCTCGTCAACGAGATCATGATCTACATCGCGCCCAAACTGATCGGCGGGAAAGATGCGCCCAATTTCTTCATGGGCGACGGCGTTTCTTCCATGAATGAATGCCTCCGCATAATCCCGATCGAGCGAATCCCCCTCGGCGACGATACGTTAATTCACGGCCTCCTGGCGCATTAACATTCAGATTTCTATTTCATCGACTAAAATATGTCATCAGTACAACAAGTGCAGGGCCGCCCCTTCCGGGCTGGAAGCATTGGATGGAAGTCGCACGCAGGCCGTTGACCTGAGCGCCTGCGCTGCGCCTTGACGGGGTTGGCATCGATGGCTTTCTGCGAAGAGTCGTTTTTATCTTCCGGAAAAATACCGAACACTCCAGTCCCATAGAAATTTTTCATAAACAAAACAGAATAGCAATCGAGTAAACGAGACGGACATGTTCACAGGCATCATTCGCGAAGTCGGAAGGTTGATTGACGTGGTTCATCAGGGCCGCGCCGCACGCCTCCGCATTGAAGCGCCCTTAACCTGTCCGGAATCGGCGCCGGGAGACAGCATCTGCGTGAACGGCGTCTGCTTGACCGCGACGGCCATTCACGCCGAGCAATTCAGCGCGGACGTCTCGAGCGAAACGCTCCAGCGGACGACGTTTGCAGCCGCCCGACCCGGCGATGCGCTTAATATAGAGCCGGCCCTGCGCCCGACCGACCGTCTGGGAGGGCATATCGTCTCCGGACACGTCGACGGCGTCGGCGGCGTCGAAGCCATTGAAGAAGAAGGCGATTTCTGGCGAGTCGCAATTCGCTTCCCCAAGGATTTGTCGCCTTTCATCGCCGAAAAAGGATCGCTCTGCGTCGATGGAATCAGTCTGACGGTCGCCGCGACGACCGGCGAGTGCGCCTCGTTTGCCGTCGTGCCGTTTACGCTGCAGCAGACGAATTTACGTTCGAAGAGCGCCGGCGATCCGGTTAATCTGGAGATCGATATTCTGGCGCGCTACGTGGAAAGGCTCTTGTCCGCGGGACTCCCTTCCCATGGATCGGGATTAACCGTCGATACTCTGCGAAAATACGGTTTTACATCTGAATAAGGGAATTACCAAAATGCATCTCTCCGTTGAACAAGCCATCCAACAACTGAAAGCCGGGAAAATGCTTATCGTGGTCGATGATGAGAACCGCGAGAACGAAGGCGACCTGATTTGCCCCGCCGAAACGATCACGCCGGAGCGCGTCAATTTCATTGTCACCCAAGCGCGCGGACTCGTATGCGTCTCTCTGGAGCATGAACGGGCGGATCGGATGCATCTCAATTTAATGACGTCCGACAACACCGCCTTGCACAACACAAATTTTACGGTTACCGTCGACGCCATCCACGGGACGACGACCGGCATTTCCGCCTCCGATCGCGCGGTCACCATCAAGACGCTGGCCGATCCTGAAGCGGTCGCCGAATCGTTCGCGCGCCCCGGCCACATCAATCCGATCATCGCCAAAGACGGCGGCGTGCTGCGCCGCTCCGGCCATACGGAGGCGGTGGTGGATCTCATGAAAATGGCGGGCTTCCAACCGGTCGGCGTTCTCTGTGAGATTCTCGATGATGACGGAAACATGGCGCGAATGCCGTCTTTGGAAAAATTAGCCGAGAAACACGATCTAGGCATCGTCACCATCGAAGAACTGATCCGCTATCGCCATAAAACCGAACCGCTGATCGAAAAAGTGCTGGTGACGCAAATGCCGTCTAAAATGGGTCTGTTCGAACTTCATCTTTTTGTCAGCAAGGTCGACGGCAAAGAGCATGTGGCGCTGGTCAAAGGCGATCTTACGACGCCCGAACCGGTGCTGGTTCGCGTGCACGATCAGTGCATGACCGGAGACATCTTCGGTTCGCTGCGCTGCGACTGCGGCGATCAATTGGCGTTCGCTCTGGATAAAATCGAAGAGGAAGGGCGCGGCGTTCTGCTCTATATGGCCCAGGAGGGGCGCGGCATCGGCCTGGTCAACAAACTGCGCGCTTATGTTCTTCAGGACGAAGGCTATGACACGGTCGACGCCAATCTCAAGTTGGGGCTGAAAGCCGACGAGCGCGAATACGGCATCGGCGCGCAGATTCTGGCCAGCCTGGGCGTGCGAAAAATGCGGCTGATGACCAACAATCCGCGAAAAATCCAACATCTCAATGCGTTCGGCCTGGAAATTGTCGAACGGGTTCCCATCAAGGTGGGAGAAAATCAATATAACGTCCACTATCTCCGAACCAAGGAGAAACGGATGGGGCACATGTTTTGAAAGGAGCCATGATGGTCAAAACAATCGAAGGCAATTTATCCGCCGAGGGGAAAAAATTCGGAATTGTGGTTTCCCGGTTCAATTCGTTCATCACCGAGCGACTGCTGGAAGGCGCTCTCGACGCTCTCAAGCGGCATGGCGCCCGCGAAGACGACGTCACGATCGTGCGCGTTCCCGGTTCATACGAGATGCCGCTGGTTCTCAAGAAAATGGCGGCCGGCGGCGCCTACGACGCCTTGATCGCGCTATCGGCGGTGATTCGGGGGGAAACGCCCCATTTCGATTTTGTGGCCGCCGAAGCCTCCAAAGGCATCGCCCAGGTCAGTTTGGAAACCGGCGCGCCCATCGCCTTCGGCGTGATCACCACGAATAACATCGAGCAGGCCGTCGAACGCGCGGGTACAAAATCCGGCAACAAAGGCTTCGACGCCGCCATGACCGCCATCGAAATGGCCAACGTCTGTTCTCAACTATGAAACAATCCGGACCTCGACACATCGCGCGCGAATTCGCTTTGCGCGAATTAGTTGGACTCCATTTTCTGCATGATCTCGACATCGATCCCTTGCCCCCCGTCTCTAACTGGTGGGGCAAGGACGATCGTTTATCCGTCAACCGCGATGCGGAATCGTTCGCGCGACAAATGATCGCCGGCGTGCGGAAGCAAACCGATCGACTCGACGCCATGATTCAGCAGCATGCGAAAAACTGGCGGCTCGAACGCATGACGAAAGTCGACCGCAATCTTCTCCGCCTCAGCGTATGGGAACTGCTCTTCAACCCTGAAACCCCCACTCGCGTCATTCTCAACGAAGCCCTCGAACTCGCCAAATGCTACGGCGATCAGGATTCCTACCGCTTCGTCAATGGGATCCTGGATCCGCTGGCGAAAAGCGTGCGGAAGAATCAATAAAAGAACCGAATTTCTCCCCACACAACTCCATGTTGTAAAACGGAAAGCCTTCAAAAACTTTTTTCGATGACGCCCTTTCTTTGATGGATCGAGATCGGCGCCGTTTGGTCAAAAAATCGCTTCAAGAACGCGATTCACGCCTACTTTTCTAAAATCCATATTCGATGAATTCCACGCATATTTCCAAAATTACCTTGACTCGTGGAAATTCTTTTGAAAGGATGGGTTAAGCGAAATTTTGGAATGCTTTGTTTTGCATCGCACATGGATGCCGCTGAAAGATGTTTTTTTTAACAGATTATTGAAAATCATGAAAAAACGCATAGGCGCTTTTACCCTGATTGAACTGCTGATTGTCGTCGCCATTATAGGAATTCTCGCCGCGATTGCGGTCCCCAATTTTTTGAATGCTCAATTAAAAGCGAAAATCGCCGCGACGGTAGGCAACATGAAATCCATCGGATCGGCGCTGGAGATGTATTCCATCGATCACGGCGCCTATCCCAACACTTACCAGCCCAATACCTACACATTCATCAATCCTCGCATTTTCCGCTTCAAGCGATTGACGACGCCGGTCGCTTATATGACGGCCAGCGTTCGCGATGTTTTCAACAAGCTCGACATCGAAGCCAATGCGGTCTATCCGTTTTGGGGGCCGGACACGATGAACCACCGGCGTTATGGAACATGGTTCGACCATCCCGACATGGCGTCGATCAAAGGCCAGAAAGGCGGCTGGGCGATTATGAGCTTCGGCCCGGATCAGGATTTCGAATCGACGCAAAAACAATATTTACTCTGGTTTGAGGCGTCCAATGGATTGATAAGCGACGGCGATATCTACCGATTTGGACCCTGAAATCATTTAAAAATCAAAAGCGAAGGGAGAACAATCATGGAGCAATGGCGAATCGGCTTCATCATATTTGCCCTGTCTATCTGCATAGCGGCGCCATGCGGAGCGCAGTTGGATGAATCGCTGTTGACCTGGAAGCCGGACCGCGGGATTTCTTTCGACGGATCCGTGGATTACATTCAGGTCGACAACGCAAATCCATACGACGTCGATCAGATTTCGGTGGAATGCTGGGTTAAATTCCGCGACAACACCGGCCAGCAGCAAATCGCCGGCCGCGGAGAGGCCGCCCAATATTTCACGCTGTATGCCAACAACGGCAACCTGCGCTTTTTGGTGGAAAATGCGGGCGTCGGATATTCGTCTGCAGAGAGCGCAGTTCCTCCCGCCGACGCCTGGGTGCACATCGCGGGAACCTACGACGGCGAGACCATCCGTCTTTACTACAATGGAGTCATAGCCGCCGAAGAGCCAATGCCGGGACTGACGGCATTCGGAGACGATACGTTGATGATCGGCGCGCTGGTTCCCGGACAGCGCCATTTTAATGGGATTTTAGAGAACCTCCGAATCTGGAGCAAAGCATTGACCGGCGAGGAAATCGTTCAATTGCTGCAAACTGATCCGGATTCCGAAGACATCGATCAGATGAAGCAGGACGGTTTGCTTTCGTATTGGAGCAGCCGCTCTCTGCAGGATTCGATCGTTCAAGATCTTGCGGGCGACAGCGACGGCGCCGTTTTGACGTATTCTCTCGATGAAAGCAATTTGACCTTCAAACCGGAGGCTGGAATTCCTTTCGACGGCAAATCCAATTATATCCTCGTGGAGGACGGGACGCCTTTCAATTTTCTGAACTTCTCTTTGGAAGTATGGGTGCGCTTCGATAAGATTTTTGAAAATCAAGTCTTTATGAACCGAGGCGGAGCGCCGCAGCTCTTCACATTCTATCTGTACGACCGAGTTCGCTTCCTCGTGCAGGATGCAGGAAACTACAGCCACGCCAACGCCCAGGCGCCTCCCGCCAACAATTGGATTCATATCATCGGAACGATTAACGAAATCGGCCAGAAGCGCCTCTATTACAATGGCGTGCTGGTCGGCGAAAACGAAGCGCCGCCGCTTCAGCTCGACAGCGACGCGCCGCTTTACATGGGCGCGCTCGAACCGGGAATGCGCCATTTAGACGGACAAATGGAAAACATGCGCATCTGGAACCGGGATTTATCGGAAGAAGAAATTCTCGCCTTGCTCAGCACGCCGCCGGAAGAGGAAAATATCGAAGAGATGAAATCCAACGGCCTGGTCGCCTATTGGGCGCTGCGATCCATGGACGGGGACGTAGTGCATGATTTAACCGGAAATGGGCATGACGGAACCTACCATCAATTTGCCATCGATGAATCCCTCCTCGCATTCAAGCCGGAAACGGGAATTTCGTTTGACGGCGAGACCAATTACGCCGTCATCGAAGACATCGATCCCCTGCTGTTGGATCAGGACGGGAATTTTTTGAATCAAGTCAGCGTAGAAGCCTGGCTTTATCTCGATCCCATCTTTACAGACCGCCAATTGAGCGATCGCGGCATTTTCGGACAAGGCGGCGCCGACCAATCTTTCGCCCTGTTCGCTACATCTCAATATGGAAATCGCATCCATATGTTTTTAGAAGAGATGGGGGATTCTGCGGCGCCCATGCCTCCCGTCGAATCGTGGATCCACATCTGCGGAACCTATGACGAGAACAGCATCCGCCTGTACTACAACGGCGTCTTGGTGGACGACGTCGACGCACCGGGTTTCGTCTACTGGGGCGATTGGCCGTTTTATGTAGGGGCCCTTTCCGCCGAAGGCGGCTTTTTCGAGGGCCGCATGGAAAATATACGCTATTGGAATCGAGCGCTCAGCGAAGAAGAAATCCGCGCTCTACTGGCCGTAACGCCGGAGAACGAAGACATCGACCAAATGAGGCAGGATGGACTTATCGCCTATTACTCATCCCAATCGTTGTCGGGAACCGTCTTGCAGGACATCAGCGGCAATGGAAACGACGCGCTTTGGAACGGCGAAGTCAAAGTCGCCGACTGGAGTTTGTACTAGACTATTAAAAGCTTTTGAACCTGGATAACCGGGATGAAAAAGGCGGCGGATAGTAGAAAAAAATAAAAAAACAGTAGAAGGGAAGGCGTGCACAAGTGCACGCCTTTCTGCTTTTATCGTATTCAGGGTGGATTAAAAATATCCTTGGGTCATCAGATATTCGGCGGCCATGAGTTCGCCTTTGGCGGCGCCGCGTTTGGTGTTGTGCGAGAGGGCTACGTATTTGATGCCGTGTTGGCCGTAGACTTCGTCCTGGCGTATGCGGCCCACGACCGTGCTCATGCCGTCGCCGATTTCGCGGTCGAGGCGCGGCTGGGGTCGGTTCTCTTCGTTTTTGACGACGATGGCGTCTTTCGGCGAAGAGGGGAGATCGCCGAATTCTTTGCGGCAGGAATCGTTGAATTCCACAAAGGCGGCCTTCAGGTCATCCGGCGTACAGGGCTTCTCGGTCTGTACGAAGATGGAAAGCATGTGACCGTCGATTACGGCGACGCGGGTGCATGTGCAACTGACGGGGAAGCCGGCGTTTTGAATGGAACCCTGATCGTAAGCGCCCAGAGTTTTGACGGTTTCAATGACAACTTTGCCTTCTTCTTTGGCGATGAAGGGGATCATGTTGTCGACGATGTCCAGGGATGAATGTCCGGGGTATCCTGCGCCTGACAGAGCCTGCATAGACGTCATGAATACGCTTTTTACGCCGAATTTCTCGTAGATGGGTTTGAGGGAGATGATCAAACCCATGGTAGTGCAGTTGGGGCCGGGGACTACGAATCCCTTCCAGCCGCGCTTTTCCTGCTGGATTTTGATCAGTTCCGAATGGGGGGCGTTCACTTCGGGAACCAGGATGGGGACGTCGTCTTCGTAGCGATAGCCGGAGGCGGTGCTGATGACCGGTTTGTGTTCTGCAAAAAGGCCTTCGACTTCTTTGGACAATCCCGACGGCAAGGCGGAAAAGAACAGGTCGTATTGATCCACGTCATGAATGGCCTTTTCCACGTTGCCGACCGTCATGGCGGCGATATCTTCCTGAAGAGGGCTCGACGTAAACCATTTGGCCGCCACGCCATAAGGCTTCCCTTCCGATCGTTCCGAAGCGTAGAGGCCGGCGATCTCAAACCAGGGATGATCCTTGAGGGCTTCAACGAACTGCTGGCCGGCCGCGCCGGTCGCGCCCAGGATGGCTGCCTTTTTCTTACTCATAATTCAAAAACACTCCCTTGCTTTATAGCGGTATGGCCGCGCGGGATGATTGGCGGCCGAAAATTATTACATAATGTACCTTCATCACGGCTCAACCGAAAGAGGGAGACGTAAATTCCAGCGATAAAATATTTAAAAATGCAAGGAAGACTGTCTAGGCAGTGGATAGTGGGCAGTGGATAGTGGGCAGTGGATAGAATATGGAGGGCCGGGGGCGCCATTACTTATATTTATAAAGCCGGAATGTATGGTAAAATGATTCAAGCACTTTCTTGTTCATTATCGGGAGGCGGGACATGCTGGAAAGTCTGGATCTTAGTTATTCGATTTCCAAAAAGAAGGCCAAAGAATACTTATTCTCTTTAAAAGACGAATGGCGCGATCTCCAGTTGCAGATTCAAGAAGTCAACAGACCGGTGCTGATCATTCTGGAAGGCCTGCAGGCTTCCGGAAAAGGCGACGCCGTGCGCCGCATCGTCGCTCCGCTCGACCCGCGCGGCTTTCATGTGAATCTCACTCAGTTGGAGCAAACCGAGGAAGAACGATTGCGCCCTCCTCTTTGGCGTCACTGGCTGTCCGTTCCCGGCTATGGTGAAATCGGCGTTTTCAATTCCGCCTGGTATCTTCCCTTCATCACCGACCGAGTGAACGGCAAGTTAGACAATCACGCATGGAGCGCAAGAAAAGACGAAATCCGGCAATTCGAACGCCAGCTGGTGGACGATGGGGCCATTTTAATCAAATTCTGGCTGCATATCTCCAAAAAAGAACAAAAAAAGCGTTTTAAGAAAATGGAGAAAAGCACGTACGAAGGATGGAGAATTTCTGATAAAGACTGGAAAGCGCATAAAAAATACAAGGCCTACATCCATACTATTGAAGATATTCTGGTTGAAACCGACACTCCCTATGCACCGTGGACGCTCGTCGCCTCCGACGACCGTCACAATCGGCGCGTTCACGTCATGCGAACCGTCACGGACGTCCTGAAGCGCTGTCTGAATAATCCACCCCCGAGCCATTCCGCCGCATCCGTTTTGTCCGCTTCGATTCCTTCTCATCCCCCTGAGGTCAGTTCCATTCTGGATCGCGTCGATCTCACCCGCTCGTTGACGCGCGAAGAATACCAGCGGGAATTGAATCAATATCAAGACCGGCTGCGGGAATTGGAATTCGTCTGCTACCAAAAACGAAAGCCGGTAGTGATCGTCTATGAAGGCTGGGACGCCGCGGGAAAAGGCGGAAATATCAAACGCCTCACCCAGAAATTGGATCCGCGCGGTTATGACGTCATCCCCATCGCCGCTCCCCAGGGCGAGGAAGCCGACCATCATTATTTGTGGCGGTTCTGGCGGCATATCCCCAAGGGGGGCCATTTCGCCATCTACGATCGATCCTGGTATGGAAGAGTGATGGTGGAGCGCATTGAAGGCTTCTGCCGAACCGACGAATGGAAGCGCGCCTATTATGAAATCAACGAGTTCGAACGCCACTTGGCTCAATTTGACGCGGTGATTGTCAAGTTTTGGATTCATCTGTCGAAAGAAGAGCAATGGAGGCGCTTCGAGGAAAGGAAGAATACGCCTCATAAGCGCCACAAGCTCACCGACGAAGATTACCGCAACCGGGAAAAATGGGATCAATACGCCGAGGCCGTCAACGAAATGCTCGAGCGAACCAGTACCAATTATGCCCCTTGGGCAATTATCGAAGGCGATTGTAAACTGTGGGCGAGGATCAAAGCGCTCAAGACGGTTGTGGAAGCCATAGAAGAACAGATCTGAGAAGAAGCCGGTCGTCTCTGATATCCTTTTTGTTGACAATGCCATGAGGTGTTGGTAAACTTCAATTAGATGAGTGAAAATTCGAACGAATCCGACAGCCGCCCTCCCTCGCGTCCGGCGGGGAAAAGCGGTCGGCGGTGGAAATTGAAATACAATCGACGGGCAGCCGCGAGCGACGCGAAACGGGGAAATGTGCGTTTGTCGTTTTGGGCTGCGATAATTATTTATGTTCAATTCAAATCATTAAACCGACTATCCGCTAATCATGACATTCCCAATTTGATTTTCCTCTTTCTTACCGAAAACCGACCTTCGCCGCTGGACGCCGTCCAGGGCATGCGGCGATTTGTACCATTAGGAGGCATGTAAAATTCCGTGGCTATAGAAGCATCTTTATCAGCGCCGAACGCGCGAAAAACCATCCGGTTGCTCGACACCGAAGAAAGCCAGAATTTATTCGGCATTCGCGATGAAAATCTGAGGCTGCTGCGAGAGCATTACAGCGCCAGCATCGTAGCGCGCGGCGACGTCCTTTCCGTGACGGGCGACGCTCAAGAAGTCTCCCAAGTGATGTCGGTATTCGAAGAGATGCTCAAACTGCATCGCAAAGGCGAGCGGATCACCCGCCGCGACGTGGAATATCTGGTTTCATCCAATCCGGCCGGCGCCCAGCCGTCTCTCGCGGAAGATTTTACGCCGATAACGATGGCTCTTCGCTCCCGCAAGGGCATGATCAAGCCCAAGACGCCCGGACAGCGAAAATATATTAACGCCATCGCCCGCAACGACATCGTTTTCGGCATTGGGCCGGCGGGAACCGGGAAGACCTATTTAGCCGTGGCGGCGGCGGTGTCCGCTCTGCAAAGCAAACAGGTGCGGCGCATCATACTCGCCCGCCCCGCGGTGGAGGCCGGCGAATCGCTGGGCTTCCTCCCCGGCGATCTGCAAGCCAAGGTCGATCCGTTTCTGCGTCCTCTCTATGACGGGCTGTACGATATGCTCAGCCCCGATCTGGTTCACCGATATATCGAGCAGCGAGTAGTCGAAATCGCTCCGTTGGCCTATATGCGTGGGCGGACGCTCAACAGTTCGTTCGTCATTCTGGACGAAGCGCAGAACACGACATCCGAGCAGATGAAGATGTTCCTGAC
>JAFGTC010000254.1 GCA_016934335.1 Candidatus Omnitrophota bacterium
ACGCATCGCGGCGCTCCCCGTCTGAAAATCGGCGCATAGCCCGGCAGGATTGTGAATTGACTCTGCGCGAACTGTACGAATGCGCCCGGAGGAATCTTGGCGGCGGGGGGCGGATGTTTTTTGTGATCCCGGCCATGCGCGAACAAGAAGCCAGAAGCGAAGCGGCCCGGAGCGGCTTCCAAATCGAGCGCATCGAAGCCGATCCCGCCATCCGCCAACGTTCGGGGGGGATTCGCCTTATATCGGCTGTGAAGCAAGAACTTTTTTGAAATATTCGATGGTTTTTTCCAATCCTTCCCGCAGACTCACTTTGGGCGCCCAGTCTAAATGATGCTGAGCCAGGGTGATATCCGGCTGGCGCACTTTGGGATCATCCTCGGGCAATTCTTTAAGTTCGATGACGCTTTGGGAGCCGATCAATTCAATGACCTGCTCTCCCAACTGCTTCACCGTCATTTCGAAAGGATTGCCGATATTGACGGGATGAGAAACATCCGACTCCAGCAGGCGAATGATCCCTTCCACTTCGTCCGAGACGAAACAGAACGACCGCGTCTGGCTGCCGTCTCCAAAGACGGTCAAGGGCTGGTTCTGGAGGGCCTGGGTGATGAAAGTCGAGACCACCCGGCCGTCTTCCACGCGCATGCGGGGGCCGTAGGTGTTAAAAATGCGAACGATGCGAGTTTCCACGCCGTGGTAGCGGTTATAAGCCATGGTCATGGCTTCGGCGAAGCGCTTGGCCTCGTCATAGACGCCGCGCGGTCCGATGGGGTTCACGTTGCCCCAATAATCTTCTTTTTGGGGATGAATCAGGGGATCGCCGTAGACTTCCGACGTGGAAGCCAGCAGAAAGCGCGCATTTTTTTCTTTCGCCAATCCCAATGCTTTGTGGGTTCCCAGCGAACCGACTTTCAAGGTCTGGATGGGAAGTTTGAGATAATCGATGGGACTGGCGGGAGAAGCGAAATGGAGAATATTGTCGATGGGGCCCGGCAAATGGATATAATTGGTAACATCTTGGCGAATGAACAGGAAGCCGTCCTGACCGAATAAATGTTCGATATTGCGCAAATCGCCGGTGATGAGATTATCCATGCAGATGACTTCATGTCCACGATTCAATAAAGCGTCGGCCAGGTGAGATCCCAGAAAACCGGCGCCTCCAGTGATCAATGTACGAGGCATTTTATTCTCCATAACTGAATTCTGATCCATGCGATCAACAATAAGACATCTATCCTACCAACGCCCGGCGAATTGGGCAAGCATATCGCCCATTCATAACGAGAGAATCCTCGATAGGAAGCGGGAACGGTCGATCGCTGTGAATTTCCATAGCAAAGACAGGATGGGATCATGTTTTGCGAGGCTTCTTTTTCGCGGCGGGGAAAAGAACATTGTTCAAAATCAGGCGATATCCCGGCGAGTTCGTATACTGCGACAAATCCGTATCTTCCTCGCCGACCAGATGTTTGGGATCTTCGGGATCGTGCCCGCCGAGAAACGTAAAAGTTCCTTTGTCGACGACGCCGTGAATATATTTGGCGACGCCGGCGCCGGGGAAATCGGCCAGGACAACAATGTTGGGCTTCAATTTGCTTTTCCGGAAGGCGGTCGTCTGCCCCCAGAAATCCGAAATCTTACTGCTGTGATTTTGGTTCAGCATGCAGGGAACCGGATCGAATTTGGCGGAGAAGTCGAAAAGTTGAAACGAGTCGGCGTTGTAGCGCTCGCCGGGGGTTACGGGGCTGGGCATCGTGTCGATGTCGGAGAATTCGTAGATGAGGGGATTGGGAATCAGATTGAAATTTTGGAAGGCGAAGGTGCGGGAGAAATCCAGTTTGCTCTGCCAGCCGGGCGTCAAGCCGTCGCCGTCAAGAACGGATTCGACGATATCCGCGCCGAGAGCCGACAATGCAATGTCCAACGTATCGCAGGCGGCGCACATGGCGAACAAAAAGCCTCCATTTTCGACGTAACTGCGAATCGCCTGCGCCGACGCTCCTTTATGCTGCTGCACTTTGGCGTAGCCGGCCGCACGGGCGGCGGCCTCCGAGAGAGCGACTTTTTCCTGATACCAGGACTGCGTCCGAAAACTTCGATAGAATTTGCCATACTGGCCGGTAAAATCTTCGTGATGCAAATGCAGCCAATCGTAATCGTGCAGGCGGCCGGAAAGCACTTCTCCATCCCAAATAGGATCGTATGGAATCTTGGCGTACTCCAACGCCAGGATGACGGCGTCATCCCACATTTCTTTGTTGGGGGGAGTGTAAACCGCCATTTTGGGGGCTTTTTCCAGCAGAATGACTTCCATATTGCCTTGTTCGATTTCCTGATGGATGGCGTCGATCTGGTCATTGGAGACGGGGACGGAGGTGACGCCCTGCATGTTGGCTCTTCGCTGGCTGTTGTTTACCTCATAAATGAGAAAAGAGCCGCCCCGGTAATTGAGCAGCCACTCGCTTTTGAAGACGCGAGGCTTCTGCAGCGCCCAATAAGTAACGCCGTAAGCGCGCAGATGATCGGTCTGCGCCGAATCCATCGGGATCAGGAGCCCCTGGCATCCCGCATGCATGGAAGCGAATAGAAAAACGACGAAAAGCAGGCGGCGAATTGTGCGGGGCGAGATATTCATGATTTTTTTCATTGCAGCGAATCGGGGAAGCATTTTCTTTAACCAGGCAATAGATAGGATGCGATCAAGGCGATTCCTTTGAAGATCATCCAAATCGACGTCATTGTAAGTATGGCCCCCGAGAGAAGAATGATGAAGGCCGGAGCGATCAGTAGAATCGAAGTCTGCTGGGGATTGAGTTCATGGGCCTCGCGCAGGGCAAAATAGAGAAGCGTGCAAAACAGCGCGGCGAACAACAGAAGATTTACGAAAGGCAATGGAATCAGCCAGCTGTATGACGCCGCGCTGGCGTAAGCAATGCTGCGATAGGTCGTTTCAAATTTATCCTGGCCGCCGACGATTCTCACCAGCCCGTGCAAAATGATGGCGGATATAAAAAGGAACATTACGCCGTAAATCATGGACGGCAGGACGAACAAGAGCGAGAGGCCCAGCGTAAACGGCGCGGTAAGCAGACAATAAAAGAGGATGGGGAGAAGAATGCTCACCCCCGCGAAAAGCGTCGGCTCCAGGAAGCCGCTGTCGTCGCGGCGTTCGTGGTAAAACTTGTTGGGCGCAGTCGCCAACAGCCGGACTTCGTCGATATAGCGATGGATAAACTCCACCACCCGTTTTTGAAACGTTGAATATTCATTCATGGTCTTTCTCAAAAGCGCTGGATTTTCTCAAAAGCCCTGAAACATTGCATAGCCTAATCTTCCGGTCGCGGATATCATACTGTAACAGCAACGAAATGGAGAGTACCAGGGAATGATGCGCATCCGTTCCACCCAGGATACATTTTTTGGCGAAGACTCCCAAGCGGACTCGCTGTTCGAACCTCCGCTCGATCCTGATTCGGCGCCTTTGGCCGAACGCTGCCGGCCGACGCGTTTGGAGGATTTCTGCGGCCAGAGCGAAATCATCGGCGAAGGACGCCCCCTGCGCCGGGCCATCGAACGGGATCGCATTCCCTCGATGATTCTCTGGGGGCCGCCGGGCAGCGGAAAAACCACGCTGGCGCGGCTGTTGGCGCGGCTGTCCAAATCGCGATTTGTGAAATTATCCGCGACCAGCAGCGGCTTGAAGGATTTGCGGGCCGTCATCGATCAGGCCCGGAGCACGCGCCGCCAGCATAATGTGGGAACGATTTTATTTATCGATGAAATTCACCGCTGGAATAAATCACAGCAGGATGCGCTGCTGCCGCACGTCGAATCGGGCTTGATCACTCTGATTGGAGCGACCACGGAGAATCCTTCTTTTGAGGTGAACGGGGCGCTGCTTTCCCGCGTCACGGTCTACACGCTCAAGATGCTGGAAGCCGAGCATTTGGAGAAAATCGCCGCCCGTGGAATCGAACAGCTGCGCGCCGAAGGCCGCGCCATCGAAGCCGACCCGGAAGCGCTGCAGGCGATTGCGTCCGCTTCGCACGGCGATTCGCGGGCGGCGCTCAACATGCTGGAGATCATCTTCGAATTCCTGCGCGCCGATTCGGGCGCAATGCGTTTGACCCGCGAGGCGGTCAATCAGGCGCTGCAAGAGAAGCGCCTTCTCTACGATAAATCGGGCGAAGAGCATTACAACTTGATTTCGGCTTTGCACAAAAGCATGCGCGACAGCGATCCCCAGGGCGCGCTGTATTGGCTGGTGCGCATGCTGGAGGCGGGAGAAGATCCGCTGTATGTGATCCGGCGCATCATCCGCTTCGCTTCGGAAGACATCGGTCTGGCCGATCCCAACGCGCTGCTGCTGGCGATCGCGGCGCGGGACTCGTATCGCTGCCTCGGATCGCCGGAAGGGGAGCTGGCCATCGCCCAAGCGGCGATATACATGTCCAACGCCCCGAAAAGCAACGCCGTCTATATGGCTTACAACAAGGCCAAGGAAGCCGTTAAACAACATGGATCTCTGCCCGTACCCCTGCCTATACGCAATGCGCCGACCGGTCTGATGAAAGACTTGGGCTATGGCAAAGGTTATCAATACGCGCACGACCATCAAAATGCGCTCGTCCTTCAAGAGCACCTGCCGGATGCGATTCAAGGCGCCAAATTTTACGAACCGACCGACCGGGGGCGAGAAGCGAAAATCCGCGAGCAGATGAAACAAATGGAGGAATGGCTCCGAAAGCGGAGGGACAAGGAGAATCAAGAAAAATCGTGAACAGCCCCTGCCTTTTGAACGGACAGATTTGCCTGACCAATCAACCGGAGCGAACCGCCGTCATGCGCGTCTTCCGCCGCAAGCCGCTGCGCTATCTGCAACTGCGCGAGATTGCGCAGGAAGCGAAGATTGCCGTCGATCAAGCGGTTCAGGCCATCGTAGAATTGAAGGAGCAGGGCCTGCGCATCGGATCGCGCCCGCCGGCGGAATATTTTTTCGAGCCGCGCGAAGAGACGCTTCATCCCGATCTGGCCGCGTCTCAATTGCAGACCCGCTGGTGGGGGCGCAGACTGTATTTCGGGGATGAGCTGACGTCCACCATCGACGCCGCCAAAGCGATTCTGCAGAAGGAGGAGAATTTTCATGGCGCGGTCGTTTATGCGAATCTTCAAACCCAGGGACGCGGGCGTCAGGGCAGCGTCTGGACTTCTCCCAAAGGGAAAGATCTTTTACTCACTTTTCTGATTGGCGCCCGCGACTACCGCCCCTCCCCTTCCCTGCTGTCGCTGTACGCCGTCACGGCGGCCGCGCGGGTGCTGGACACCGCCTACAACATTCCGGTTTCCATCAAGTGGCCCAACGATCTGATGGCGCACGGAAAGAAAATCGGCGGCGTTTTGGTGGAATGCGATCTGCAGAAACAGGCGATCCTGGCCAGCCTGGGGCTCAACGTGCACAGCCGGCCGTCCGACTGGCCGCAATCGGAGCGGAATCGAATCGCGTCGCTCGCCATGCTGACGCAGGAAGAACTGCGGCGCGATATGCTGCTGGCTCAATGCGGGGCGACCTGGGAGGCGCTGTGGGAGTCCATGACGACCGACCGAGGCGAAACCGTACGGGGTTATTTCAAGCATTATTCCACGACGCTGGGGAAGCGCGTTCAACTGCTGCACCGCGGGCGCCTTTTGAGCGGATCGGTTCTGAACATCGACGATGTCGGGCGTCTTCTCTTCCGCTCCGACGACGGGTCAACGACGGCGCTGCTTGTGGAGGAGGTGCAGCAGCTGCGGCTGGAGGAGTGACAGGCGGGATAGAATAGAAAATTAGAGAAAATAAAAATTGATATTATTGTAAATATAATTTAGGGGATCAATAGGAAATAAGAGAGAAGGCTGCGATTTTCATATCAGTCATTCATAAAACATACGTTTTAAACTAGCTTTAAAACGTAGAAGGGGCCTCTCCGACACAGAGCGGCCCCTTCAAACTTCTGCAAGCGCATCTACCACGCTATATAACCGTCCTTTCGCCTTCGTGAACACTTTTTCTGCTCAATCCCCGTAGGGACCTCGGCTCGCGGCTCATGGTAATGTCCACTTAGCCCACGCTGAGCTGTTGCGGCGCTCAACCCTTATCGACTCTTGGACTTTTTATGTCCGTCGATCTGATTATAAATATACTTGAGATTTTCAGAGCTGTCAACAGTTTTTTTTGATTTTTTTGAATTTTTCCCGATTTTCCCCCCTTTCTGATTTTTCTTGTAAAACCAAGATTTTCGGCCTTTCGCTCGAAGAAGGAAGAGCGGCCTCCCCTATACAATGCAATCCCTGCGCCGCCCATGCAGGAAAAGATTCTCGCGATGAAGCCCGGCGGATTTTTTCCATCGACGCGCTTTCCCTTCCAACTTTTCGCTCCCAAAAATCAACGGAGACCGCTCCACAAATAAAAGGCAGCTTTATCAGCCATGGATCCAAAGAAAACTTACATTTCCATCTTCGAAAACTAAGATAATCGCGCTCCCTGCAAAAGCAAACATCCCGCATGGCGAGAATGATGCTTCCGCGGCATGCGGACTGCATGCCATGAAGCATCCCGGGCGAATCGCCCCGCCAAGGATGCGCGCCATACACAATCACGAAATAAAGGCTACTCTATAGTCGTATGAGAATATGAGACGCGGTATCAATTTTTCTGGAGATGTATGGATGATTTATCTTTCTTTTCAAACCGATTCTCCTCCTTTAACGTTGAAGGAGAAATTGCAGCGGATTTTCTACCGATTTGTTTTCGGATTGGCGTTCGTGCTCGTATTGACTCTCGTATTGGCATTCATCCTATCGATGGGGCTTCTCTCGCTGATCATCGGAGGCGTCGCATCCCTGGTCATGCTGTGCGCTTATGCGGTCGGGAAGCTGTTTGGATGGGGAGGCGGCGGCGATGCGGCATGGCTTGACGATGAGAGGGCCTTTGACGACGAGAGGGCCTTCATGGAAGAAGACCTGAAGAGGCATGCGATTTTCGATTTTCAGGAAGTCAGGCCGCCGAAATCCGCGAAAAAACAGCGCGAAAAAGACAAGTGCATCGACGCGGAATTTTATGAGGAGGAGAAGGAATAACGGGATCAGGCCCGAAAAGAAATAAATCCTTCTCCCATCATTCAGTCTCAAAACCGCCGTCGGCTGATCTGTCAATAAGGAAAGCGGTATTGAATCGGCGAATGATTTTGCCTGGCGGTCAACGAAGCAAGGCCTTGGGTGAGGAAGTCCAGAAGGCCGTATTCGCGTTTTTGGCGTTCGACGACGGTCGGTTCGCCGCGGATGCCCGCCAGTTTGGCCGCCAGACGAATCGAGTCGTCCAGAGAGCCCAGTTGATCGACCAGGCCGATTTTCAGCGCTTGGCGGCCGGTGTAGACCTTTCCCTCCGAAATGGACTTGGCGAAGGCGAATAAGGCCTCGTGATCGGGCTCCGGCAGAAGCGAAGCCTCCTCGCTGGCGTTTTCGACTGTCTCATCCGCCGTCGCTTCCGAAAGCGAAGCGTCGCTCAACGCCGGCGAAGAATGCATGGCTGATCGTGTTCTCTCCCGTTGATAGGTCCGGATGATTTCCACCGCGTCGGGCGTAAAGGGATATTCGAACGGCGGCTCTTCCTCCCAGGTCTCAAACAAACGCGCGAAGGATTCTTTGCGCCCCTTGAGAACCGCTTCGACGAACTGATCGTAGGTGTCGTCGATGACCGCCTGCATCATCTGGCGCTCTTTATCCGAGAGGCCGCGATCCAACGATCCAAAATCCTTGTACTCGCCTGCTTTGACGGTTTCGTAGGAAACGCCGATTTTCTCCATCAATTCCTTGGCGACGGGAAATTTGGAATACACCCCGATGCTGCCGGTCAACGATCCCGCCGATGATACAATCTGATCGGCGTTGCAGGCGACATAGTACCCGCCCGACGCCGCCAGGGATCCAAACGAAGCGACGACCACTTTCCCATACTGCTCCTGGGCTTCGACCAGCGCGTTATAGAGTTCCTGCGAGGGATCGACCGCGCCGCCGGGGCTGTCGATGCGGACTACAATCCCTTTGATGGAGTCGTCTTCCTGATATTCCTCCACCTGATCGATCCATTCCTCCGCATCATAGATCAAGCCTTCGACGCGGATGAGCGCCAGACGCGAAGATCCGAGCAAATTGGGCGAACCGCCCTGCATGACGACTACCATCACCGTGACGAACAAACCGACCATGATGAAAATCAAAAAGACAAACGTAATCAGGAGCAGACCAATCGTACTCTTCTTCATTTTTCATGTCATTCCTATTTTTCGAATACGCCCCTTGCTGAATCGGCGACGCCGCAGCGCCTGCCCGCGGCCGGCGATGCGTATGTACAAATGAAACCTTACTCGATAGTATTATTTTCTGTATGCAGCTTTATATCCTACGTTGGAAATGAGAATCGAGCAATAGGATGCCCCATGAATACATGACGATTCTGATTCTGAGCGGCCTCGCCTCGCTGCTGACCACGCCGCTGCTGCGGAGAATGGCGATCGCGCTGGATATCACCGACAAGCCGTCCAACCGAAAGGTGCACGACCAGCCGATACCCTATCTGGGAGGTCTGGCGTTTCATTTTTCCATGACCGCCGCGCTGCTTTATGTATTTTGGAAAGCGCCGTATATTCTGGACGCTCAGATTTCCTCTCAACAATTGCTGGCGCTTTATGGAGTCGCCATGGGATTTCAGCTGCTGGGCGTTGTGGATGACGCGCGCCCCGTTTCACCCAAGATCAAACTGCTGATCCAAACCATCCTCGCCGTAATTCTCGTGCGCTCGGGATTCGTCATCGAACAAGTATCCAATCCTTTCGGCGGGGCTATTCCCTTCGGGTGGATCGGCGGCCTGGCGTCGGTGCTCTGGATACTCACCATCGTGAACGCCATCAATTTTATCGACGGCCTGGACGGTCTGGCGGCGGGCATCGTCTTTTTCGCCGCATTGGCGAATTTCCTCATCGCGCTCTATCCCTGGCAGAATTTTGTCTGTCTGATCTCGCTGGTTTTGATGGGAGCGACGATTGGATTTTTGCCTTATAACTTTTCTCCCGCCAAAATCTTTATGGGAGATGCGGGGAGTCTTTATCTGGGCGTTTTACTGGCGGGCTCCTCGCTGGTCAGCAACACCAAAGGGGCCACGGTGATGTCGTTGTCTCTGCCTCTGGTGATTCTTTCCATTCCGCTGCTGGACGCTCTGCTGACCGTGGTGCGCCGAGGAAAGCGCGGCATGAATTTATTCACCGCCGACCGCGGGCACGTCCATCACCGGCTGCTGCGTCTGGGCTTCAACGTCCGGCAGTCGGTTCTCTCCATTTACGGTCTCTGCTTTTTGCTGGCCATGACGGCGGTTCTCGCCGATCAGCTGCCCGATCCATTCAAAATGGTTTTTATTTTTGTGTTTTTTGCGGCGGTATGGTGGGGATTCCTGATTTTTTCGGCGATCGAGAGCCGGGTTATCGGGAAGAACGATTCTACCTTGAACGCCGAATCCGCCAAACAACCAGACTCAGAATGACGCCGATCCCCCCCAGCGCCAGCCAGATTTTCACCAAGAGATCCACTCCCGAGCGGATGCTCGCGACATCGATTTCTCTTTTTTCAGGCAGGACAACCGCCGGAGATGAGGACGCTTCGGAAGACGCCGGAAGGGATATTTCCAAACTGATCTCGTCTGTTTTAGGGGCGAATCCTTTGGTCTCCATGATCGTGTAATCGAATTTGCCAAAATCCTTATAGGGGATATGACCGCTGTATCGGACGCCGTTGAGAGGATTGAACCGAATCTGCTTCCAGCCGTTTCGATTTTCCAGATTGGCGTCGTGGTAATGAAAGGCCAGGGTCGCTT
Organism: Candidatus Omnitrophota bacterium; assembly: GCA_016934335.1. Classification (GTDB taxonomy): domain Bacteria; phylum Hinthialibacterota; class Hinthialibacteria; order Hinthialibacterales; family Hinthialibacteraceae; genus JAFGTC01. Next base: position 9,905 of record JAFGTC010000254.1, read on the forward strand.
CGCGAGGGATGCCGGCGGGCAAATCGCACATATACCCGAGATCGATCTTCAGGACGTTGATTCCGTTGTGCCCAATCGTCCTGTATACATCGCCCTGGACAAACCGGAGCGGGAGCCGCATCTCTCCCAGTTGGACCGTCTGCATGTCCGCATAGATGGGAGCGATCTCTTTCAGATAGGCATCCCGCTCTTCGTCGGAAATGGTTTTATCTTGATTCGCATCCAGTTTTTCGACCGCCCGGTTTGTGGGATTGATTCCAAGCAGGAGTTCGTAAATGACGACAAGCCGGCTGCCGGTCAAGGTAATTTCTGCGTGACGATCCACGCTTTCCGGATCCAAGGCGTGCGATTCGGCGCGCAGCGCGGCGCACATAGTTCCAATCAGAAACACAAATAAAAAAATTCCATGCGTCTCAAGTAAATTTCGCATTCCCACCTTTATTTAGTCGCCGCCACGGAGCGAAAAATTAATCCCGTCGGAATTTTGGGATAAAAATCGGTGGATTTCTGCGGCATGCGAACACGATGCTGCGACACGTCTAACACTGTTTGCGGCAGAAGTCCGCCCAGTAAAAAAGCCGCCTGCGCCTCTCCCGATTGGACGCGGGCCAGGGATTCGTCCTCGCTGCGAATGTAGCGCGTAATTCCCTGCAAAGCCGTCGGAGACAGATTCAAACACGATTCAAACAAAAACTGGTGCAGGATGGAGACGTTCAATCGGCGCAGCGGGGGGGCCAACGCCGTCAAGGAATGGGGGGCCGCCTCTTCTTTTAAAGTCAGCAGAAATCCTTGATCTTTCGCGATCACGGCGATCGATTGGCCGTGCTCCGGCTTCGCGAGCAGATGCTGAAGCGAATCGCCGGTATAATCGGTTAACGGCTCGATCGAACAATATGGTTCGGCGTTGGATAACAAATCATTCATCCAGCCGTCCGGCATTTGGCTGATCACTCTGTGGGTGGGAAGCACGAGCAGATCGGGGCTTTCCGCGGGAACGATGAACGCCATGACGCATCCCCAGGGCTCTCTATCGGGATCGAGGCCGGTTTCCTGCATCATTATTTTCTTGTAATTCTGAGCGGTTTCATAACGATGATGCCCGTCCGCGATGACCAGCGTTCGATCTTGTACAAAATCCTGAACGGTTTGAATGGTCTCGGCGTCCGTTATGGACAGAATCTCATGCTTTTGTCCGTCCAAATCTTCGAATTGCGCCAGAGAATCATTGGTTTTCGAGAAAATAGCGCTCCATTTTTCCATATCCCCGTCAGACAGGAGGAAAATGGGGGACAAATTCGCCTGCGTCGCGCTGATGAGGCGGAAACGATCCGCTTTGGGGCCCTCAAAGGTATGTTCATGAGCGAGCGGGCCGTCTTCATCATCCAGACCTAAAGAAACAAACAATCCTGTTCGCGTAAAGGATCGATCCCGATAAGAAAAATGCTGGCGGTAAACATAGAGGCGGGGAGCATCGCTGATTAAAACGCCGTCCCGAATCCAGGCTTGAAGCCGCTCCGCCGCCTTTTCGTACCAATCGGATGACTCCGTCGCCCCGACCACGACAAAATCCGTGTCGGCGCCGTCCGGCGGAGGCAGAATCAATCGCACGACGTTCTTGTCATGTCGGCGCCATAAGATCGCGCGCTCGTCCGCGGTAATCTTGTCGTAAGGCTGCGATATGACATTGGCTAAGTTATCGATATGTTCAGGATTGTATCGTACTCCCGAAAAAGGGAAGATCTTTTTCATTCGTTAGTCCACATTAAGTAATAGAGAGTCATAATCGTATAGCTGCTGATTGGATAATAGTAACTGATTCGCGTCATTTCTGTATGGTTGCAACGATTTTTGACCGTGAAGCGGGCATTCTTTTTGAGGTTCGGTTCCCTTTTCGAAGGGCAGCATGACGACATCCGGACATTTCGGCGAGGCCCGTTTCAGACTTTTGGCGCAAAGGTTTTGAAACACGATGCCGGGGGGAGGTTCGATCACGCCGAACAACTCGGGGCGGATGTCGTATGCGCGCTGCATGAAATCCATCCAAATCGGCAAAGCGACTTTGGAGCCGGTCATTTTAGCGCCCAAGGAGCGTTTGAAATCGTCGAATCCGACATAGACAACACAGAGGATGTCTTTCGAATAGCCCGCATACCAGGCATAGGTGCAATCATCAGTGGTGCCGGTCTTGCCGACGCTGTAAAACGGCAAATCTTTGGCCGGCTCGCCGGTTCCTTCTTCCACCACGCTGCGGAGCAGATAGGTGGTTAAATAGGCTGCTTGAGGCGAAATGCGCGGCTGTGTTTCGAGGGGCTGCTGGAATTCATACAATAAATCGGAGTTCTTGCGGCGGTCCTGACGCTGATAGACTTTATCGATCATGTGAAGTTTGACGTAATTCCCCTCATTGGCGAGAACGCTGTAAGCCTGAGCGAGTTCGAGCGGCGTAACGCCGGTCGTACCGAGGGCGATGGAAAGATTGGATTCTTCTATGGGAAGTTCGAATGCAGAACGGCAAAACTGTCGAAAATGCGTGATTCCCCGCGCTCGAGTTCCCATGTAATTATCCAGCAGCCAGACGGAGGCGGCGTTGAGGGAATGAGTCAGGGAATAGAGCATCGTGACATTGCCGTAATATTGATTATAAAAATTCCGGGGCGTCCATCCGCTCCAATACTCTCTTTCTTCATCGCGCAAGGTCGAGGCGATCGTCCATCTCTTTTTGGGATCCGCCAAGGCGGCGGCGTATAGCAGCGGCTTGAAAGCGCTGCCCGGCTGCAGCGAGGTCGCCTGGATGGTTCGAATAAACTGGCCGGCGTTTTTCTCGTCGTAAAAATCGTATCCGCCCACCTGAGCGAGAATCTCGCCGGTCGAGGGGCGAACAGCGATCAGAGCGCCTTGAACATATTCATCGTCGTTCGCCAGTTGAAACCGGATGTCGCCGCCTTCCTGACGCGTCTTCACCCGGATGAAATATCCCTTATGGAGAATATCAAATTCATCCAGCCAGGTTTCGTCGGGATTCACAGGGACGAGAAACGGTCCTTGTCCATTTCTTACGTTGGGAATGGAGACCTGGATCGCTCCGGTTTGGGGATCGTAGTCGCTTATGATTTTCGCGTCATACTGCTGATCGACGATCAAGGAGGAGGGGCCGCGGAGGTTCATGCCGCGATAGCCCGGCTCGCCCCAATGCTTCCCGCCATTGGTGCGCCGGGTATGTTCGTGTTTGACGACGCCCTGCTTCAGCGCATCCTCGGCCGCATGCTGCATAGCGACGTTCATGGTGGATTCGATGTCGATTCCCCGGCCATAAATGTCAATGGGAACCTCATCCGCCGTTTTGATTTTTTTATCGACAAACTGCCGGCGAACCGCAAACGAAAAATAGGGATAAAGCGCAATCTGCGTCTTGCGCGTTCCTTTCGTATTCAGCTGAAACGGCGCGTTGACCGCCTCGTCGTATTGCCGCCGGTCGATATACCCTCTTCGCATCATCGCCTGAAGAACGATTTCGGTGCGCTTCTGAGCGGCTTCGGGATTGCGCGCCGGCGAGTAGGCGTTGGGACGCTGCTGCATGCCGGCGAAGAGGGCGCACTCTTTCAGGTTGAGATCGGAAATTTCCTTGTTGAAGTAGTAATCCGCCGCCACGGCAACGCCAAACAGATTGCCCCCCATAAAGACCTGATTGAGATAGAATTCCAGGATCTCGTTTTTGGTGAATTTCTTTTCGATTTGCAGGGCGAGAAAGATTTCGTAAATTTTTTGTTGGAACGATTTCAATCCCATTTCGGGCAGTTCGTAATCCAGACGATCGTATTTGATCAAGTCCTCCGCCAATTGCATGGTGATCGTGCTGCCGCCCTGTTTGAGGTTCCGGTTCTTAATATCGTAATAGGCGGCGCGAATAAATCCTCGAGGACTGATGCCGGGGTGCTGGTAAAAATTATAATCTTCAATCGAGATTAAGGCATTGATAAGGTTGTCGGGGATGTCTGACAGGGGAACTTTTTCACGATTTTGCCCTTCGACAAAGAAATCGGCGACCAACTGCCTGGAAGTATCGCCGGAGAACATGCGCGAAGGCATCCAAGGCTGATAATCTTCCAGGTAACTGATATTGGGCATGTCATCTAAAAACTGGTTGAACAATCCCACGCCGACGCCGACAACGATGCCGACCGTCAATACGACAAAGCCCATAAAAATCAGGAAAAATGTGTAAAAACTCCGATGGCTTCGAGCGGCCGGCTTTGAGGGCTCCTTTTCCGGCCGCCGGTTGGAGGAAGGCAGAGAACGGCTTTTACGCCGTGGGGGGGCGGGGAGAGACTCGGTGAGAGAAGGAAGAGTTTCGAGACGCTTCATCATGGCTTATTTGTTATTGACGAAAAGACGCCCTTTTTTATTCAACCGGCCGATTTCCGGTAAACCGGATCAGGACTTTTCGGGCGCCGGGGCGGAGAGCCCGCTCCCACGCCTCCAACGCTTTTTCCATAGGATGGATCGAGTCGATCAATCGACCGATGGGCAGCACGCCGCGCGATAGAAGATCGAGAGCCGGAGCAAAACGCCCGCAGCGGGAGCCGATGAGATTGATTTCATCGACGACGATCGGCGTGAGATCCAACGGTTCGGATTCAGCCATGGTGCTTTTCAATACAATGACGCCTCGCGGTCGAACCAGGTTCATCGCTCGAGAAAGACCGGCGGATTTCCCCGTCGCGTCTATCACAACGTCCCAGGATTTATTATACGAACCGGGGATGTCTTCTTCCAGCATCACGGCCGTCCGATCTTTAACAATCGCCAGTTTATCGCCATGACGCCCGATTAGAAGAGTTTCTCCTTCATGGCGATGCGCAGCAAGCATGGCGATAATCAATCCAAGTTTTCCGTCTCCAAGTATACAGACCTTATCGGCCGGACGAATCAGAATCTGTTCAAAAATTTCCAAAGCGGCCGCCAATGGTTCGGTAAAAACCGCCTGTTCATCAGAGACGGAATCGGGCACGGGATATAAGTTGCGGGCGGGAAGCGTAAACCATTCCGCCATGCATCCGCTGCGATTCACGATTCCCAGAACGGTTCGATGGAGGCAGTGCCGCTCCAAGTCTTTCCGGCAGTATTCACAATGTCCGCATCCGGCGTTGATTTCGCCGACGACCCGGGTTCCGGCCGCAAAAGAATCGATAGAATTTTCAAGTTCGCCGACGAATTCATGGCCCAAGATGCCTTCGAAGCCGGAGTATCCTCGGGTTATTTCCAAATCCGTGCGACAAATGCCCGCCATGCGAACCCGGATGAGGGCCTCATCCTTGCCGGGAGCGGGTTTGGGAGTATGATCGATAAGTTGGATTCCATTTTTATCATAATATAAAGATTTCATTATATCTTTTTTACCTGGCCGCAAAATGAATAGGAGAAAATTTCAGATAGAAGCATGGAATAATTTTTTCGATCATATATCATTATATACGAATCATTAAATATTGTAAAATTATGTAGAAAAAAAATCCAGGGAATTTTACATTAATGCTCATTCAAAGCGACTATAATCAATCCATAATCATATTTTCTTTTGATATAAAAATTTTGCGTGATCCTGAGCCTCTGCGATCAGAAATCGACAAACATCTGCAGCAAGGGAAAAAGAAATTTTTAATCGACTTTGAAAAAATCATCTATATCAGCAGTGCAGTGCTGGGATTTCTGATTTCTATTTATCAAGATCTTAACAAACAAGGCGGTGAAATAAAACTGGTCAATGTCCAGCCAAGCGTTTCCAACTTGTTTGAATTGACAAGGTTAGATCGATTTTTGGAAATGTATAACGATAAGACGATCGCCGTCAATTCCTTTCGAAACTAAATCCTTCCAAAACTGAAAGTTACGGTTGAAACGGCTGGAAGCGATTCAAGAACTTCACTCAGCGATTCAAGAATTTCACTAAGCCATTCAAAAAATTCACTTTGCCGCGGGGCGAACATAAGTCCCCAACAGTTCCTCTAAGATATTTTCTTTCGGGTAGGCGTGGCCCTTATGCTGGCGAAAGCCTTCCGCATAAGTTGCGCCGATTAATTGGCCGCGAATCGCCGACCATTCCTTCATGGCCTCGATATAACGATCCACTCCATGATGCTTCATAAGCCACTCGCGCTGCGAGGCGTGGCAGGCCAACATTTTTTCTTTGAACTCGATGGTGGAAGTGATATCCACGCAAAATTCCGGCTGGATGGGCTGGCCGAAATGATCGATGCCTTCCAAGGGATCCATATAGTACAAAGCCGGGATTTTCTTTATGGGCGCCGCGCCGCCGGTCTGATAGTTGCGAATGCCCGCCACAAAGAGAGCATGGCGAGTCAGGACGCCGGCGGCCTCGTGATCGGCCATGTAATCCATGGGCGAGGCGGTCAGAACGATATCGGGACTGGTTTTTCGTACAAATTCCGTCACCCGGCGCCGTGAACGATCATCATCGAAGATTTCGAAGTCGAGAAACTCGAGGCAAGTATAATTCGCGCCGAGGAAATCGGCTGCGTTTTTGGCTTCTTTGCGGCGAATGGAGGCGATCTCGAAAATCGACTTATCCGGCGTGCCTTTATCGCCGGGAGACAGGGTGGCTATCGAAATGCTGTGGCCTTTTTGCTTCAACAGCGCCAATGTTCCGGCGCACAAAAACTCGACATCATCGGGATGAGCATGAATCGCTACTATTTTCATTTTTTCTCACAGATCGGTTGATTCTTATTGATATTGAATGCGCTGCATTCAATTTACCATATCTTTTCGTCTCTCGAAGACCTGGAGAAGACCAAGATCAAGAAAGAATTGCATCGATTGACTAGCGCCCCATTTTTTTCAGAGCATTCAAAATCGAGAAATAACCGCGCCCCAATTCTTCGGAAAGGATGTCAATGGATTGGCGCTTTAGTTTACTGGATTGATATAGTTTATCGTATTTCTCGGCGATTTCTTCCAAATCTTTTCGGGACCAACGAATTCCCTGGTTCACAAGTTTTCCGCCTTCAGGCTTCCGGAGAGTTTGGAGTAAGGCGCCTTTTTTCACCCGGGAAAATTCATTCATCCCATGTTTATAAGCCGAGGCGCTCAATTCGAATCCCCAGGCGATTCGATTCAATCCAACCGCGATGCGAGCCGTCGAGAATCCCCCTAAGAATAAATCGCAGACGACATCCGACTCACGGCTGCTGTATTGAATGATTTTTGTCAAAAGATTTGTCGGCAGTTCATTTTTATTTTTGATTTTACCCGGTTTATATTCCCGGTTGATGATCCACACGTCTTCGCGATCCAGGTAATTCAGGGAGCCGTTGCCGCCGTCTCTCTCGTTCTGACCGTACCGGCAATAGGTGTTGAAGGTCGGCTTGGCGCCGGGTTTGCAGTAGTAAAGGAGATGATAGTGGGAGGTCACAAACTTGTTTTTCGTGAACACGCCGAAATTGTATTTCCAGATTATGTGATTGATTTCTTTTAATTTGGTTTTGCGCAGGGCGTTCAAGATGTCGATCAAATGGGTGTATCCCGACACGATATAGATCGAGCCGCCCGGTTTTAAAATGCGCTCCGCCTGTTTGATCCATTGTTCGCTGAATTGCGGATACTCGTTTTGGGGGATCTCGATATAGCCGTCCAGCACGTATCCTTCTTTGCGGTTGTAATGTTTATGCAGGGTATGACCGTTAATGCCATACGGAGGATCGGTCACAATAAGATCGACGGAATTGTCTTTTATGTGCTTTTTGCAGCCTTCAATGCAGTCTTCGTTCAGGAAACAATTTTCTTTTCGGTTCATGTCTCAACCCATCTTTCCATCTTCAAAAAGATACAACCGATGATATTTTCGATTTTTTGATCTCAAAATATAGATTCAGATGGAGAATAAGGCAAAGTGTGATAAAATAAATCGATCTTGATTACAAAGGTAGGAAGTAATATCGATACGATCGGAGGGAACTATGAGGCGGCATGTCTGTTTCGAAATGTTTTGGATCATTTTTATTGTTGGCGTCATGCATGCAATTCAGCCGGCCTATACGCAAAACCGGCCGGCGGACTTTTCTGAGGACGGGCGCGTCGGCGTTATGGATCTTTATTATCTATTGCCGCAATGGCGCGCGCCCGAAATCGGCGGCGACCTCAATCAGGATCAAAAGACCGACGGCGCCGATCTGCTTCAGTTGAAATCGCAATGGCATGACGAGACGGATACAGCCAATCCCTACAAGGAAGGCCGGGCTGTGGGAATCCACGCCATCACGCAGCAGGGGGGAGAGAAATGGTCCAGCGGCGAGTTGGAAATAGACATCCTCAACCGGTCTCAAGCCAAGACTCTTCAACGCAGCAAGCCCGATGATCCGGAGGCTTTGAGTCCCGCACGACTTCCATCCAATCAACTGATGTTCGAGTTGATCCAACAATGCGCCGACGAACTAGACGGGCGGCGCTCCTCCACCGTTCGTCCTCAAGCCGATGGGATTCAATATGGGACGGCGTATCCGGATATCGGTACATTCTGGAACTGGTCGATCTGGGCGGGTTGGGGAGCGAATTTTTCTGAAACGTATACGCCCGAAGGGGAAGCGTACAACTGGGTGATCCATTTTGCGCCGGAAGCGATTTATGTCTCCCTGCAAAACGCCAAGTTCAATTACTCCAGCGTAGACGTATTCGCAGGCGTTTATTCATTCTGGGGGGCGATTGTTTCGCCGGATGGAGATCGATTGAGAAGCAGTTATTTGAACGATCTGCTCAGCATCGGCATTTCGCTGAATTTATCCATCAAAGTGATCCCCTTCGGCCCGTCGCCCAACGCCGTGGTCAGCAAAGGCGTCTCCTTTTACCGGGAAGGAGCGATCACGAATCTGCAGAGAGCCATCCAATTCAGTACGGGACTCAGCACCAGTTTCGAGCTGATCCCCCTGCCGATCGACATCCCCATTTCGGTTTCGCTCGATCACAGCGAACCGGGATTTGGATTCAATGCAGGATTTTATCCCATTATTATTTGGGATTTGGATGAAGAGGGCGCCGGAAATCCGGTCGATTCCATTGTGGAGGGGCTTGAGCAAATTGCCGGAGATGAGAGCACGGCGTACAAAAACGTCGCCGCGCAGCAATTCGCATCGATGGTTCTCCCCCTTATGACTCACATGTCGAGCGAGTCGACATCCGCCAACGCCGCGTATTTCATTCAATTTCTTCAAAACAATTCTCTCACCGGCTCGGGCGGCGAAGGAACGATCGACGGCTTGATTTCCGAAGCGGAGGAATGGCTGCAGACGGGCGACGCGAGCCAACTGCCCGAAGAAGTGAAAAAGGCCGGTGAATTCGACTTTCCCGTATTTTACGAATATATGAAAGGCGTTCAGAGCGGAGCGCAGATGGGCTTCGAACTGGGATACATCCGAGGGTACGAATCCTCCGGCCGAACCGACACGATCTACGCCGACGGTCTGGTGATTGTTCCCTGCGCCGTGGGAGACTGGTGCTATATGGAAGTGAGCGCCGAAGAAATATCCGAGTTGATCCCCGGCTCCAGCCCCGGCGATTTCGAAGGCGTTCCCGTTTATTTCGACAACGATCCGCTCACATACCTGAATACCGAAGGGACTGAGACGTCATCCATCATTCGCGATGGAATCGCCTGGCATGAATTTCTGTATCAATCCAATTCGCCGGTCATCGTCGGCGTCCGAATCAGTAAATCCGATAACCCATACAATAAGTACATCGAACTGAAGCGGCGAAAGGTGATTCCCGAAGAACGCGCCTACATCTACGCCAACGAGAAAGCGGTTGCGGACGAAGTCATGACCCTGCGCACCGCCGCATTAGATGAAAACGGCCTGCCCTTGATCAAGCCGGCGACTGTCACGTTTTACGACAGCCGCGGCTATCTGCTCGGCGGGCCGGTGAAAACGCAGGAAGGAATCGCGTCGATTGAACTCATCCCCCGGCCGACGATCCCTGAAATCGATTCATTTCTCGAGACGCAAATCGGCTATACGGAAGAAGACGCCGAACCGGGCTACGCCCTGGAGGGCCGCGGCTTTTCCAAAGACGCCGACGTATGGATTGACGGCGTCTCCGTCAACGAACGAAGCGATTGGATCTGGCAAGTAATTTCCTCGCAATCGATCCTGTTTTTGCCGCCGAACGAGCAAAGCCTTCTCACACAGCCCAGCAGAATTCAGGTCGTGAATCCGAAAAACATCGCCAGCGAAGAATTTTTATTTACGCCTTAGGGGGGGGCAGATTTTTCGCCTCCGGCGTTTGGATTCGCTCCATCTTTCCGGGGTTGAGAGAATCGGCCGAAACTCAGGCGATTCTTGGCCGTACGGGCGATCTATGGTAAAAAGGAATCACCTGCAGGAAATCGACCGGGAAAGGTTTTATCATGAACAATACGAAATTATCGCGCCGCACATTTTTAAAACAGTCGGCTCTCACCGGACTTTCTCTATCAGCTGCGTCGAAAAGCGCATTCTGTTCGGCAGGGAGCGAAAAACGGCCGAACATCATCATGATCGTCACCGACGATCAACGCTGGGACACCCTGGGCTGCATGGGGAATCCAATCATTCACACGCCCAATCTGGACCGCCTGGCCTCGGAGGGCGTGCTGTTTCGCAGCCATTTCAGCACTACGTCCATCTGCATGTCCAGCCGCGCCTCGATCTTCACGGGGCTTTATACTCACTGTCACAAAATCGATCTGTTTTCGAAGCCCCTCGAGCCCGAAACTTTCGCCAATTCATACCCCGCCATGCTGCGGAAGGCGGGATATCGAACAGCCTTCGTGGGTAAATGGGGGCTGGGCGGGCCGCTGCCGAAGGAAGATTTCGACTATTTCCAGGGATTTTCCGGGCAGGGGCAATATTTTATCGAGCGAGACGGCCAGGAAGTGCATCTCACCGGCATTCTAGGACAACAAGCCTGCGACTTTTTAAAGACCTGCACCGGCCGGCAGCCTTTTTGTCTATCGCTCAGCACCAAAGCGCCCCATGTGCAAGACGGACATCCCGATCCGTTCCGCTACGATCCTCAATACAGCGATCTTTATAAGGACGACGAGATTCCCAAACCGGAAACCGCGGATCCACAATATTATGACGCGATGCCCGATTTCATCCGCGATTCGGAAGGCCGAACGCGTTGGACGCAGCGCTTCGCCACGCCGGCGATGTATCAACATTCCGTCAAGAATTACTACCGGCTGATCACGGGCGTTGACGCGATTGTCGGGAAGATACGCGAGCAGTTGGATTCTCTGAATCTGGCGGACAACACCGTCATTATTTACACATCCGACCAGGGATTCTTTCTCGGCGAGCACGGCATGGCGGGCAAATGGCTGATGCATGAAGAGTCGATCCGCGCCCCTCTGATCATCTACGATCCGCGTCTTCCCCATAAGAATCGGGGGAAGCGGGACGCGATGACCTTAAACCTGGACTTTGCGCCGACCATTATGGACCTGGCTGGAATCGATATCCCCAAAAACATCCAGGGCCAAAGTTTGACGCCGCTTTTGACCGGTGAAAAGAAATCGCTGCGCAATGAATGGTTTTATGAACACCCATACGGGCACGGCGGGAAAATCGCCAAAAGCGAGGGGCTGCGCGATGCGCGGTGGAAATACATCCGCTATTACGAGCAGGATCCGCTCTATGAAGAGTTGTACGATTTAAGGAACGATCCCCACGAAAAGAACAATCTCGCCAACGAGCCAAAATACCAGAAGATTCGAGATGAATATCGTCATCGTTGGGTGCAATGGCGCATGGCCTTGAACGAATGGAAGCCGGACTCGCAGTATGCTTGGGTCGATCCGGTGAACTAATCATCCGGCATTGTCAATGATCAGAACGCGGGAAGGACGGAAAAATGATACAGCATTTCATGCCAATAGGACTTATCGCAACTCTCTTGATTCCAATGGCCGCATTCGGCGCGAACGAACCGGAGCGGCAGGCGGATCTCGAACAACTTCGCAAAATTCTTCCGGAAAGCCAAGCCTGGGAGGAATGGCTGCAGAAAACCGGCGAGCTGCCGCCCGATTTCGACGCCATGCCCAGCATTCCCTATCTTCCCGATCCGTTGATTCGAGCGGATGGGGCGCCAATCGCCGACCGGGAGCAATGGCAGAGTCAACGAGACGAATTAATGGTTCTCATTCAACATTACATTACGGGAACGCCCGCGCCTGCGCCCGGCAACGTTGAAGCGGCCCAAATCGACGAGCGCAAGGAAGGGGATCTGACGATTCAGGATATTGTGCTGAAATTCGGCCCTGACCGCGCGGCATCTTTGAATATGCAATTGATTCTTCCTCCCGGCGACGGCCCCTTTCCCGTTTTTATGACGCAGGACAACCACTACCGCTGGGCGTTGATCGCCGCGGCGCGGGGCTACATCGGCTGCGTCTACGCCGGGGCCGACTCTCGCGACGACACCGGCGCGTATATATCCATCTGGCCGGACAGCGACTGGACCAAACTGACTCGCCGGGCCTGGGCGGCGAGCCGCTGCATCGATTATCTCGAAACGCTCGACGCCGCCGACGCCTCCAAAATCTGTTTGACCGGTCATTCACGAAACGGGAAGTTATCGATCATCGGCGGCTGCCTCGACCCGCGAATCACGGCGGTGATTTCCAGCAGTTCCG
>JAFGTC010000255.1 GCA_016934335.1 Candidatus Omnitrophota bacterium
AAGTGCGCACGCATAATGCGGGATTGTCGGTCTGGAAATAATACAACGCCGCAGCCAACTAGAAAATAAAAATCAGCGGAAGGGGCGAATCGACTCGCCCCTTTTTTTGTCGAATCGATGGGGGATCACTCGGCGTTGAGGATTTCCTTCTCGACGTCTTCCAATTCTCTGGCTATTTTCACAAAAAAATCAACATGATCGAATGCCTGCTTCGCCCAAGGGATGATGCGCAATCCCACCATTTCGCCGTGATCGCAGGGAATGACGCCCTTGAACACGCCCCATTTCGCCGATTCCACAGACACCATGCCGTCATTGGGGCCGTTGATTTTCTTCATGAAGCGCCAGACGGGCTGCCGGAAAACATTTTTCCATGTCACGCGGCTGTAATCAACGCATCCCGCATACGAAAAGCAGCGAACTTGAGAGTGATCGGCGATTCGTGGATTAAAATTTTCGTCAATATATTCGGGAGAGAGCTGCTCCAATCCATCCCACCGGCATTCCGCCAGACAATCCAGAAATCGGCGTTGATCGCCGCCAAAGAAAAAGCGGCCCGCGCGCGCCGAGCCGGATAAAGTGATCCGGGCCCAGCGAGGAATGCGCTCCGCCAGAGGCGAACCATGATGCGGAGTGGAGAGCGTGGTGAGCGTAAGGAAGCGGCGGCCTAGATTCAACCCGCCCGGCGAAGCGATGTAGCGGCCGTCCAATCCTCCCATGCTGTGGCCGATCCAATGGAACGCTTCGTCCGGCCCCAGTTCTTTTTCAATGAAATCGACCCATTGAGCGGCCCGCTCTTCGATGGAGGCGGTGGGATGCACTACAGGCTGAAGCGCCGTATACCCTTTGGCGCGCAGCGCCTCCGCCACGCCGTCAAACATCGACCAGAACATAAATTTCCGGTAGCCGATAAATCCATGCGCGAGTATGATTGGCTGCATTCTTTTGGATGTTCCGCTTATTGCACAGTAAACCGGGCCATGGCCCAATCCGCATGATCCCCTTCATTGCCGTCGCCGGCGTCGGAGACTTTGAGCGTCAGCGTTTCGCGGCCTTCGATGCACACTCGCACGAATCGCGGCGCCATCCCCGCTCGCAAGACCGGACTTTCGTACATCAAAGATCCATCCGATAGGATCTGAAAAACGACGGAGGAAGATCCGATCTCCGCCGCTTCCTTGTCAACGCCGATTTCGGCGACAAAAAATCGATAGCCGTTCGGCAAGAACTTAATGAAGACCTCCGAATTGGCGTGAACGCCGACGCCGCGCGGATAATAGGTGGGCGTATCGCCATGCTGGATGGCGAGCGTATTCCCCTCCACCGATTGATCTTTTTGCGGTTCAAAGCGATCGCTTTGCAGAACCTCGAATTTCAGGTCGCTGATGTAAACATCCTCCGGATGATAGGCGTTCCATACCAACACGCCGCATAAAATAACAAGCAGGATGACGGCGGCGACTCGGCTGGGCGTCCATTCCCGGGCTTCGACAGGTTTGGACATTTCGGTTTGGTTTTCTGCAGTCATGTTGATTTACTTTTCCGCGCGCTTTTGGCTATTTTTTTCCTTTTCGACCAATCGTTCGATTTCGGCGAGAAACGGCTTGAGTTCGAGTTTCTCGGAGCGCAAAAGTTCCTGCCCTTTCGCTTTCACGCCCTGAGTGGTGATGGCGGGGGGATCCGAATCCATCTTGTCAAATAAAATCATGGAGGGCATGCCGTTGGTTGCATAGCGCACTTTGGATTTCGCTGTTTCTTTGATCGTAAATTTCCCTTGCGTCAATCCGACGGCGCTGGAGAATCCCATCCGGCTGACTCCGTATAAGAAAAGAATGACCTGTTCGCCCACTTGATAGCGGGCGCCGGGCGCTTTTACGCGCGTCTCACCGTCTACGCCCCCATACTGCTTCAGTATGTATTCTTCGCCCAATTCCCCCTTGATCCCCCGCATAATGCGAAACGTGCTCCACGTCGCGATCAAATCCGTTTCGGGATCTTTGCCGCTGCGAACGGCGGCGCATTCCCCCTCGAAAATAATTTCCGCTCCCTTCACCAGTTCTTCGAGATTCATCGGCTTGACGCGATCCGACCGGCTTGAAGTACTGAGAAAGAGGAGAAGGGTTGATACAATGAGCATCGCCACGGATCGGCGAAATAAGTCCATCGTGTTTTTCCTTTCCTTGACTAGAGACTCTACCCCCAATTTGATTTTAAGAATACCACAGCCCTTATTATTCTATCAGAGTTCTCAGGATGCGCAGAGATCACAGAACATGGAAATAAAAGCGCCCGCCAGGTAAGGAGGCTTCTTCCAACCATGTAAATAATATGCTGAATGTACAATAATCTAACTATCTTGACATCCCGCTTCCTCTCCATTATTTTCTTAGACAATGTGATTTTATCCTTATTCTAAACAATACAGCCTCGATCATGATTTTACTCGCCGTTATCCTAAAGCCGATTTTTCACCGCCTCGTAATGGTTGCTGTACTTATTCCCGCTGCTTTGGGAAGCGGGGCCTGAAACCGGATATAAAAAATGCTTCTCAAAGCCGTGGGTCGATGCAAAAGCGCTCACGGCTTTTTTGTTGACATCGCCGGATTCGGCGACCAGAACTTCAGGAGATAGAATCAATGACAACCCGTTCAGGACAAAAGAAAAAAAGCCGCAAGACCGGCCGGGATGAATCCCCCGCGATTCCCTGCACCAAAAAAGGATGCGAGATTGTCGTCGACGCCTTGGAGCGCGAAGGCGTGGAAGTGGTCTTCGGATTTCCCGGCGGCCAAATTATCGACGTATTCGATCAATTGAACCGCAGCGCTCGATTCGATTTCGTCCTTACCCGCCACGAACAAGGCGCCACGCATATGGCGGACGGGTACGCACGCGCCACCGGGAAGGTCGGCGTAGTCATCGTCACATCCGGACCAGGCGCGACGAATACGGTCACCGGTTTGGCGACCGCCATGCTGGATTCGATCCCCATCGTCGTCATCACCGGCCAGGTTCCGACATCCATGATCGGCAACGACTCTTTTCAAGAAGCCGACGTCATAGGCGTTACGCGCTCCATTACAAAGCATAATTATCTGGTGCAATCGGTTGAAGAACTACCGCAACTGCTGAAAAACGCTTTTCACATCGCCCGATCCGGCCGGCCCGGCCCGGTCGTGATCGACATTCCTAAAGACGTTCAAAAAGGCGTGCTGGAAGATTACGTCTACCCCGCGGCGCCCGCCATCGAGAGCTATCGCATTCAAATGGAACCGCCTCCGCCCCAAACCTCGCAAGCCTGGGATATGATCCGCTCCGCGAAAAAGCCTCTCCTCTACGTGGGAGGGGGAGTGATCCACGCCGACGCCTCCGAAGAACTTTTTCTGCTGGCGACTCGGGCCAATATCCCCGTGACCACTACCTTGATGGGGCTGGGAAGTTTCCCCGAAGATCACGCTCTTTCTCTCCACATGCTGGGAATGCATGGGACGGTCTACGCCAACAAAGCCGTTCAGGAATGCGACTGTCTGATCGCCCTGGGCGCGCGCTTTGAAGACCGCGTGACGGGCAAAATTTCGGAATTCGCGCCGCACGCCAGAATCATTCACATGGACATCGATCCATGCTCCATCTCCAAAAACGTCGCCGTCGATCTCGAATTGGTCGGCGACATCAAACACATCTTGAAGCAAATGCTGCCCCGAGTGGAGCGTTGCGATACGGATGAATGGATCCGACAAATTACGGAATGGAAGCGGCAATATCCTTTGCGTTATGACGATGACGCCGCCAGTGAATGCATTATGCCGCAAGGCCTGATCCAAGCCGTCAGCCGCCTTGCCGACAAAGACGCCATTTTCGTAACCGAAGTGGGCCAGCATCAGATGTGGGCGGCCCAATATGTCACATTCACCAAGCCGAGGACGTTCCTCAGTTCCGGAGGTTTGGGGACCATGGGATATGGACTGCCCGCCGCCATCGGCGCTCAGCGCGCTTTTCCCCACCGCCAGGTGATCAACATCGCCGGCGACGGTTCGATCCAAATGAATATTCGGGAGTTGGCCACAGCCGCCTACAACAATCTCAACGCCAAAGTAATCATTGTCAATAACGGCTGGCTGGGCATGGTGCGGCAATGGCAGGATCTTTTCTACGAAAAGAATTATTCTTTCACGAACTTGACGCAAAAAGGCGCTCCCTCAGACTCCGCATCCTGTCCCGGTGATTGGGAGAATGTCCATTATTTCCCCGAATTTGAAAAATTGGCGCAAGCCTACGGATGGTGGGGGCGAAAAGTGATTCGCAAAAGCGATTTGGAGGAGGCTCTGCGCGAATGCCTTTCGGTGGATCAACCCGCCCTCTTGAATGTCTACGTGGCGCGCGAGGCTAACGTATATCCCATGGTTCCCGCCGGCGCGTCTCTGAGTCAGATATTGGAAGGAATGTCATGATGTCATTTTTTCATCATTTTTACCCGATTTTTATCTTGACAGACGCTTTGTTCTTTGTATAATTTTCCACTACATTCGGAAAGATCTATTGAGGTTTTTTGATTTCGTGAATACCATGCCGTTTCATCCAGAGCTGATTCTTGTCGACGTACTCGTACTGGTTGCTGTACGTACGCCCACAGCTTTGGGGAGCGGCGATTAAATTTTTTTTCAGAAACTCCTCAAAGCCGTGGGCGATAGAAGAGTCGCTCACGGCTTTTTTCGTTTAAGCCGATCCCGACATTTTCTCATCATGATTCTCGACCCAAAATTCAAACTGGAAAATTCAAATAAAATCTATCAAACCGCGTAGCAATGGAGGAAAAAGCAATGCCAAACAAGGCGAAAACCGAGAAAAAAACGAAGGGGGAAAAGACTCTCCCCACCCCATGCAGCAAACGAGGCTGTGAAATCGTGATCGATGCGCTGGAGCGAGAAGGCTGCAAGGTCGCTTTCGGTTATCCGGGCGGCGCCATCATCGACGTATTCGACCTCATCAATCAGTCGGACAAGTTCGAGTTTATTCTCACCCGTCATGAACAGGGCGCGACCCACATGGCCGAAGGATACGCCCGCTCGACCGGCAAGGTGGGAGTGGTCATCGTCACCTCCGGCCCGGGCGCGACGAATACCGTCACCGGTCTGGCGGACGCCATGATGGATTCAATTCCCCTGGTTGTAATTTCCGGCCAGGTGGCGTCTCCGCTCATTGGAAACGACGCCTTTCAGGAAGCGGACGTAGTGGGAATCACCCGGTCGGTCACCAAGCACAATTACTTGGTGAAATCGGTGGAGGAACTTCCTCAATTGCTGAAAAACGCCTTCCATATCGCTCAAACCGGCCGCCCCGGCCCCGTTTTGATCGACATCCCCAAAGACATCCAAAAGGCGACTTTGAAAAACTATGTTTATCCGGATTCTCCAGACTTGCCCGGTTATCGCATCCAGGTAGACGCCAAACCCGCGAACATCAAAAAAGCCTGGGATCTGATCGGCGCCTCCAAAAAGCCGCTGCTTTATGTGGGCGGAGGCGTGATCAACGCCAACGCCTCCGACGAATTGTTTCTTTTCGCCACCAAAGCCAACATCCCCGTAACGACGACGCTGATGGGCCTGGGCGCGTTTCCCGAAACTCATCCGCTCTCCCTGCTGATGCTGGGCATGCACGGGACGGTCTACGCCAACAAAGCCGTGCAGGAATGCGACGTCCTGATCGCCGTCGGATCGCGATTCGACGACCGCGTCACCGGCAAAATCAGCGAATTCGCGCCGAAAGCCAAAATCATCCATATGGACATCGATCCCTCGTCCATCAGCAAGAACGTTAAAGTGGACGTCGATCTGGTCGGCGACGTCAAGCATATCCTCACGGATTTACTGCCGCTGGTGAAACGCTGCGACACCGACGACTGGCTCAAACAGATCGAGGGGTGGAAAGAGCAGCATCCTCTGCGGTACAACGGGATCGATCAGGGTGATTTGATCATGCCGCAGCATCTGATTCAGATGATCGACAAATTCTCGAACGAAGATGCGATCATTGCCACCGAAGTGGGGCAGCATCAAATGTGGGCGGCCCAATATTACACTTTCACCCGTCCCCGCTCCTGGCTGACCTCCGGCGGTTTGGGAACCATGGGCTACGGATTTCCGGCCGCCATCGGAGCGCAGTGCGCGTTTCCAGACCGACAGGTGATCAACATCGCCGGCGACGGCTCGATCCAAATGAATATTCAAGAAATGGCCACCGCCGTTTACTACAATCTTCCCGTCAAGAATATTATCATAAACAATGGATGGCTCGGCATGGTCCGTCAGTGGCAGGATTTATTCTATGGGAAAAATTACGCCGCCACTAATTTGACGCGCCCCCAACCCGGCGTCGACCGCTCCCAGACCCATTCCGGCGACTGGATGAACTCCGAATATCTGCCTAATTTCGAGAAGTTGGCGCATGCCTACGGATGGTGGGGCCGCAAAGTGACTCGAAAAAGCGATCTCGAAGAAGCGCTGAAAGAATGTCTGGCCGCCAAACAGCCCGCCATGCTCGATGTCTGGGTTTCTCGAGAAGAAAACGTGTATCCGATGGTGCCCGCCGGGGCTTCGCTCAATCAAATGATGGAAGGCATGGCGTAATATAAGCAGGAGGAATAAAATCATGATGCGACGTCACATCTTTTACGTCTTAGTCGAAAACCGTTCTGGAGTGTTGGCGCGCGTGGCCGGACTCTTCTCCGCCCGCGGATTTAATATCGAAAGCCTTTCCGTGGCTCAAACCAATCGGCCGCGCATTTCGAGAATGACTATCGTCGTTCCCGGAGACGACAAAATTCTCGATCAGGTGCGAAAGCAGCTGAGTAAGCTGGTGGATGTTCATGAAGTTCGCGACTTTTCCATGGAGGCGCGCGACATCGTTGACCGCGAGTTGGTGCTTTGCAAAGTGAAAGCCGACGCCAAGCAGCGCTCCGAAATTATAGAAATCGCCAACATTTTCCGCGCTCGAATCGCCGATGTCAGCCCGGATTCGATCATGATCGAAGTCACGGGAAGCGAAGGAAAGATCGAGGCGATGTTTAAAATGCTGTCGCCCTACGGTATTCTCGAAGCGGCGCGCGGCGGCCATGTAGCCATGGCGCGCGGAATGCATAATCGCGTCGATGACGAAGAGTCAAACGCCGCTTAATAGAAGCAGAACGTTCTCCGCTTCTTGGCAGGTTGGCATTGGACGACTAAGATTATAAAAATATAATCAAGATCGTTTAGCGACAATCTTAGAGACCTCAAATTCGTCCCAGGATGAACCGACGCCGCAAGCGGCTCGATTCTTAAAACCGCGGTGCGATTTCTCAGCAAGACGACTTGGAATTAATACATAAGTGTAGATATTTCATGTAGTTTGAGATAAAAATTATTCATACGATCCATAAGGAGAAAAGAATCATGGTGCAAATGTATTATGATAACGATGCCAATCTCGATGTCTTGAAAGACAAGACTGTCGCCATAATCGGGTACGGCAGCCAGGGACACGCCCATGCGAAAAATTTACGGGACAGCGGCGTCAATGTAGTCGTATCCGACGTTCCGGGGCCGAATTACGATTTGGCCAAAACCGACGGTTTTGAAATCCTGACCGCCGCCGAAGCCGCCAAAAAAGGCGACCTTATTACGATGACCGTTCCCGATCAGTTGCAGGCGATCATTTACAAAAATGATATCGCTCCTGAAATGAAAGCCGGCAAAACGCTCCTTTTCGCTCATGGCTTCAATATTCACTTCGGACAGATTGTCGCCCCCGAAGATGTGGATGTAATCATGGTAGCGCCCAAAGGACCGGGTCATTTGGTGCGCCGCACGTTTGAACAGGGCGCCGGCGTTCCGATGTTGATCGCCATTCATCAAAATCCTTCCGGCCAGGCCAAAGAAACATCTTTAGCCTACGCCAAAGGGATTGGCGGGACTCGATCCGGCGTCATCGAAACCACCTTCCTGGAAGAAACCGAAACAGACCTTTTCGGCGAGCAGGTCGTTCTCTGTGGAGGCTTAACTTCTTTGGTTAAAGCCGGTTACGAGACGCTTGTGGAAGCCGGATATCAGCCCGAAATGGCTTATTTCGAATGTGTACACGAATTAAAGCTGATCGTCGACCTGATCTATGAACACGGCATTGCCGGCATGCGCTATAGCATCTCTGACACGGCGGAATACGGCGATTTAACCCGAGGCCCGCGCATCATTACGGAAGAAACCAAGGATGAGATGCGGCAAATCTTGTCCGAAATTCAAACGGGAGAATTTGCGCGCGAATGGCTGCTCGAAAACCAGGTCAATAAACCTGTTTTCAACGCTCTCCGAAATAAAGATCTGGATCATTCCGTCGAAGTAGTCGGCAAAAAACTTCGTGACATGATGCCTTGGCTGAAGAAAAAAAATTAATCCGAACACTGTTCAAAAACCCAAACAAGACTGGAGTTTTTCGTAAGAAAGGCTCCGGTCTTTTTTATTGGATAAACTTGGAAATATACGCCTCCCTGCCCCCCCATCACGGCTGAACCAGAAGCGTCTCTACAGCACAACTGTTCCGGAATGATCTGGAATAATGAAAAGAAAGATATGCAATGGTATTTTTTTCAAAAGTATTGTGGTAAAGTATCATTAGAAAATAGAAAGCTTATTTCACCCAAAGAGGAAAGAACCGGCAAACACCGTCCGATCCGGCATCTGTTGCGTTAAAAACGCACGTTCGCTCTTCCTTTCCCATTGAGGTGAAATAAAATGCTAATCTGGCATGTTTTAAAGAAAAACGATTATAAAAGAAAAAAAGGAGAAGCCAATGAAAAGGTGGGTGTCATACGCAATTGTCGTTATGTTGTTGGCTGGATGCAGCACAGCAATCAAACGGCCGGATGTTTCCAATGCGCCGGTTGTACCGGGCCCGGATGAAATCGTGGCTGTGGATCAGGCAATTATTCTAGTGGATGCTTCTTCCTCGATGAGGATAGAAAAAACACGCATGACGAAAAATTTGCTGCGATCCATGTTTGAAATGATGCCGGACGGCGATTACGATACAGGCATGGTCTCGTTCGGCGGAGACGGCATCGAACTGATTTCGATGGAATCTCCTTATTACCGGCAGCAGTGGGTCACTCGAGCATCTAAATCTCCATACCTTGGCGGCAACACGCCGTTGGAATTGAGTTTGGAGATGGCTTACACGATGCTTTCCGGAGCGAGCGGAAAAACGGCCGTCATTATTTTCTCGGACGGGCAGCCGACAATTCCGGACGCCGCCATCGAATCGGCTCGGAAAATAGCGAACCATCCCAGCGGTGAAGTCTGCATTCACACTGTTCATATCGGAGAAAGCGACCGCGGCGTCGATTTTATGGAACAGCTGGCTTCTTTATCGTCCTGTGGAAGCGCCCGGTCGGAAGATTCCCTGTTGGAGGAATCGGCTCTGTATCATTTTGTGCGTGAAGTCTTCATCGGCCCCAAGCCGGTTGTCGAAGAGCCGCCTGTCGTTATACCCGAACCGCCCAAACCGAAAGACAGCGACAATGACGGCGTAACCGACGATAAGGACGAATGCCCCGGCACGCCTCAAGGCGCGAAAGTCGATGAGCGCGGCTGCTGGGTGATTCCCGGCGTGACATTCGAATTGGACAAAGCGATCATTCGCCCAGTCTTCTACCCGCTTTTGGACGACGTCGTCAAAGTTCTGAAATTGAATCCCGATCTGAACATTTATGTGGATGGTCATACCTGCTCTCGCGGTACGGATCAACACAATCAGGGCTTGTCCGAACGGCGCGCGAAAGCGGTGCAAAGTTATCTGGTCACCAAGGGCGTCGACGAATCGCGGCTGAAAGCGCGCGGCTGGGGCGAAAAACAGCCGGCGTTTCCGAACGACACAGAAACCAACATGTCGAAAAACCGCCGCGTTGAATTGTCGGTTATCGAATAACCAACAGAAAAAGCGCTGATTATCCACGAGCGCTTGACGGAAATGAAATGAAAAGAGCCAAGCGGGCATCGCCTGCCTGGCTCTTTTATTCTACATCTATTCTACACAGCCAGACTCCCCTCCACCTGGAGCAATTTCTTCTTTACGTCCAATCCGCACCCGAATCCCCCGAGCGAGCCGTCAGCGGCCAGGATGCGATGGCAGGGAACAATAATCGGGATCCGATTCCGCCCCATAATCATACCCACGGCGCGGGCGGCTTTGGGCCGCCCCGATCGGGCCGCCAACTCTCCGTAGCTCAAGGTTTTTCCGTAGGGAACACGACATAAAGTCTTCCATACGTGAATCTGGAACGGAGTTCCGTAAAATTGGGGCGGGATGGAAAACGTTCTCCTCTTTCCTTCGAAATATTCACGCAACTCGCTTTTGAGAATGACGCCGGTTGGATGAGATTCCCTTTGGATTTCATAACCAAGAATCTGAAGCGTTTCGTCGGTTTTTTCTTGGGCGGAAGGTCCGATATGAAGACAGACGACGGCGTTCTCCCGATATCCGACGCCGATCATTCCCAAACAACTTTTCAGGTGTATTACATAGCCGGCCTTTTTCATTTTCTCTTTTCCCTCGCTTGCGATTCCATGGAATCATGGCTACTGTTTGCATAATTTCTCAACATCATAGCATCGGAAAGAAAACCTGGCGGGCTTAAAGAAATGGCGAAAGAAAAAGGGATTAAATTCGTCTGCGATCTATGCGGCCAATTGATCGAAATCGGGCGTCCCCGGTTTATTTTGCGCGGCGAGATATTTTGCGCTTATGACGGCGGGCAATTCGATGAAACAACAGACATTCCTCGCGAGTCGATTCGACAGGAAATGCAGAAATTGATTGATATGATGGAGAAGCGCAACGAAAAAGATCTCAATGACGAGGTTCATTACGCCTTCAACCTGGATCTTTGCCCCGCCTGCCGGAAGCGGATTTACTCTATATTAGAGCGTTCAGAACAGAATGAATAATCCGGC
This sequence comes from Candidatus Omnitrophota bacterium, assembly GCA_016934335.1. GTDB lineage: Bacteria > Hinthialibacterota > Hinthialibacteria > Hinthialibacterales > Hinthialibacteraceae > JAFGTC01. Next base: position 10,980 of record JAFGTC010000255.1, read on the forward strand.
CATTAATTTTTAATTATTTATCCCGCTCTTCAAGCCGCCTCCGCTCCATGGCGCCTTCTGCGGAATGGATTCGTTTGTCAATCTCGCTGGCGCCGCTATGTTGAGCGGTCGCCATTCCTTTTCGATGACTGCGCAATTTGACATCGGACGTATCCAGATTCGCATAGAGAGTCGATTTTTCCCGGTCATCCTCATTGATGCTGTATGATAACGCATCCTCTTCGCATCGCTCTAAATCATTATGGAAGCATCGCAAAGCCGCTTTAATGAGCTCAACGGCGTCTTCTACGGCCTCTGGATCATTCTCATCCAATTCAGCGAAGATATCATTGCAGGCATCCTCGATCACGGGGGGGACTTGAAGCCGTTTGAGATTATCAATTTTGAAATACCCCTGACGGATGCACCATTCGATCATTTCTTTCTGCATGGCGATTCGAGAGCCCCAAGGGAAATTTTGGATAATTTCACGCATCGTCTTGCTCGCTCGGGATTCATGAATATAACGGTAGATTCGAAGTATCTCCTTAAAAAAAACATCTTCACAATTTAAAATAGACTTGTCTCCTGAATGTGAATGAAAAACAGGAAACGCCTCGATGAATTCATCGTATTGAGCGCCGAAAGACCGTCCGCAAATCACGCAGCGGAGATGTTTAATCTGAGATTTGATAAAATCGGAATAAGACATGATCGTTTCACAGATGCATAATAAAATCAAAGATACGATACATTATTTTACTATATGCATTATAATTTCCCCCATTTTTTCCGCAAGAGGTTTTTAGAAAATGAACGGGGCACACAATGAAGAGGACGCCGCAAAGCGCCTGATAGATCAAATCATCTGTCGGCAGGCGGATATTGAAGAAATCATTGAACTGCGCGAGCAGGTGATCATTCGAGGAACGCATCGCGATACGCCATATTTTGATGGAGATCGCGGTAAAAACACCCTTCATTTCGGAGCGTTTCACGGGACAAAGAACATCGGATGTCTGACGTTCATTTTGAATGAATGGCAGGGGCGGCCGGCCTGGCAGCTGCGAGGCATGGCCAGCGATCCCGACTATCGCGCGATGGGCGTCGGCGCGCGTTTATTGAAATTCGCCGAATCGGCGCTGAAAGAACAATCGAACGTCCGGCGATTATGGTGCAATGCGCGCTCCAGCGCCATGCGCTTCTATGAAAAACAAGGCTGGACAACAGCCTCTGACGAATTCATCATCGCCCACATTGGCCCGCATTTTAAAATGATCAAAATTCTTGATGAATGACGCCTATCTACCTTCGTTCCTTTCAAGAGGCAAGAACGGTTCATGCCATGTCAATCGAATCTTTATTGGTGAAAAAATGACTGAATTGGTAATCCTTCGCAATTTACTGATTATCTTTACGGTTGCCGTAATTGTTGTAGCCCTGCTGCACTGAATCGGCATTCCCTCCATCGCGGGCTTTATTCTGACATATTGGTCGGGCCGGAAGGATTGGGATTCATCAACGACATCCATGACGTCGAACTGCTCGCCGAAGTGGGGGGTATATTGCTGTTGTTCAGCATCGGCTCCGAATTTTATCTGCAAAGACTGCTTCGTCTGTGGCGGTCGATTCTGATCGGAGGCTTCTTGCAGGTTGGATTAACCAGCGCCGTCGTATTCATGACTCCAAAGCCGATCCGCCTGTTCGCTGTTCAGAAAGGCTTTCTTGGCGAGCGTCGATAACTTGGCGTACTTTCCGCAGGATGCCGTTCGGCGAAAACGGTTTGCGAATCAAGTTCACCTTTTCATTCAACACTCCATGATGAGCGATGGCGTCCTCGGAATAGCCGGACATAAACAATACTTTCATGCCCGGCCTTCTGGCCGTCAGGATTTTGGCCAATTCCGGTCCGCTCATTTGAGGGAGAATCACATCACTGAGTAGAAGTTGGATTTCCTCCGGATAATCATCCACCCATTGGACGGCTTCTCTATGATTGCTCGCCGTAAGAATCGTATATCCTTGATTCTCGAATATATTAATGATCATATTCTTGACGATTTCCTCATCCTCGACCACGAGGACGACTTCCGAACCTGCCAGGGAATCGACGTCCGCTTTTGAGGAAGGCGATTGAGCGCCTTGCTCGATTTTCGGGAAATAAATATTGAAAGCGGCGCCTTGGTTGATTTCACTAGAAGCAAAAATGTGGCCATTGCTTTGCTTCACGATGCCATAGACCGTCGACAATCCCAGACCGGTTCCCTTCCCTATTTCTTTCGTAGTGTAAAAAGGATCAAAAATGCGCTCTAAAACTTTTTGATCCATCCCATGGCCGGTGTCTTTGACGGACAACATCACGTAACGCCCCGGTTGGATTTCCGGATGATTCTCCAGGGAGCATTCCAGCACGTCCTTATTGGCGGTTTCGATCGTCAAAGATCCGCCGGAGGGCATGGCGTCTCGGGCGTTGACCGCCAGATTTAGAAGAATCTGTTCGATTTGAACCGGGTCGGCTTGGATATATCCCAAAGCGGGATCCATTGTGACGACCAATTCGATATCTTCGAAGATCAAGCGGCGCAGCATTTTATCCATCGAGGCAATCAGTTCATTAAGATTGAGCGCGATCGGCTCCAGAATTTGCTTTCGGCTGAACGCCAAAAGTTGCTGCGTCAGCGAAGCGGCGGATTCGCTGGCTTTTTTGATTTGAAAGAGCGACTGATAATTCGGATCGTCCTTGGGAGTCCGGGCCAGCATCAATTCGCTATACCCAAGCATGCCGGTCAAAAGATTATTAAAATCATGCGCAACGCCTCCAGCGAGATTGCCAATCGCTTCCATTTTCTGAGACTGACGCAACTGCTCCTCCAGACTTTTGCGCCTGCTTATATCGCGAATGACGACCAGGATAAATGGCTCCTGACCGCTGCTTCCCAAAGAGAGTGATATATCAATGTGGAATTTTTCTCCATTCTTGCGCACCGCCTCCAATTCATGAATTTGATGGATGACTCTCGGCTGTATTCCCGCATCGAAGAACTCATGGATGTAATGCTCGTGCGATTCACGATATTTTTCCGGTATAATGCAGCTGATCGATGATCCAAGAACCTCTTCTCTCGAATAGCCGAATATTTTTTCCGCCGCCTTATTAAACAAGGTGATCAATCCCCCGGAATTAATTTCAATCATGGCGTCATTGCTGGCTTCGATGACGGAGCGAAAGCGCTCTTCGCTTTGGTGAAGCGCATCGCTGGTATTTTTCAACTCGGTGATATCATGAATCAACAGAATGCCCGCAACGATGTCGCCCCTGCCGTCATAAACCGGCGCCGCATTGGATAACAGGCATCGCTTCTCGCCGTCCCGGAACATGTAAATTTTTTTATTGCGGATTACGTTCCCCTCAAAAAGCGTCCGAACGATGGATGAATCTTCCTCGGTTATTAGACTGCCGTCATCACGAAAGGACGGATTTTCTTGCAGTAAATCTTTTAAGCGCTGATTCATCACGGGGAAATGGATATGGCTAATCATTCCCAATACGGCGGTATTGATCATACGAATCCTGCCGTCGGGAGCATCTATGATGATGATGCCGGCCGGCGAACTGTCGATAGCGGCGGCGAGAAGAGACTGAGTTTCAACGAGCGCCTTTTCCATCTGTTTTCGTTCTGTATTATCTTCAATCGTACATTCGTAATGTGTAGGATTTCCAGATTCATCCCGAATCAACCGCGCGCTTTTGCGAATATGGATCGGCGATCCGTCTTTTTTAATCCATGTAGTTTCAAAGTTATTGACAAAATCTTTATTCTTTAGCATCCGGATAAATTGATCCCGGGATTCCTTCTTGAAATACAACTGTTCGCTTATATTGATCTCTGAAAGTTCCTCCATCGAATCATACCCCAGCATTTCTATAAACGCCGGATTCGCCATAAGAATCTTCCCGGACAGCGTCGTTCGAAAAAGGCCTATCAATGTGTTATCAATGATATTGCGATAGCGCTCCTCCGACTCTTGCAGCAAAGCGGTTCGCCGCCGCACAATTTCCTCCAATTGACTCGTACGCATCGCCAATTTTCGCTTGGCGAAATACATATAGACAGCTAGGAAGAAAACCATTCCAAATAAAAAAAACAAAATGGGGAAAAACCAATAACGCTCATGCAGAGGGACGGATTTTTTCGAAAATTCGGAAAGGATTTGTCTGAAATCGGCCGCCGGGCGTTCATCCATCGTTTGCGCCGAAATGCGATGCGTCTCAGCGGCGGGATTTTTTAAAATTCCTTCCCGCCCGCCGTACTTTTTCCATTCAAATCTCGCACAAGGAATAAAGTCTATGGAAACAGCGGCGAACGCCCGCTGATGCGAATGGCATTGAAACAATGGAATGAAAAGAAACACCGAAATGAGCAACCCGATCCGGGTTGCTCCAGAATGTTTAGAGATAGTCACAGATGTACTCCCTCCTCGATGGAAACATCTAAATTCTATCTCTTGTACTTATTATTCCGAAGTCACATCAAAGAAGAATCGAAAAACATATTAAACTATTGATCATAAAAGGCTTAAAACACTAAATCTAAAAAAATAGTCAGTGTGATTTTTATATAAAACCCATAAAGAGATTATTTTGAACAAAATAGAATACTCAATAACGTAATAGAATCGCCGCAGAGGGTTTCAATGGGCGGCCGTGTCTCTTTTCATTCAATTCATGTTCGTCGCTTGCATCTAAGATCGAAAAGACTGCATCCACTCCCTCAAGATGCGCACTGGCGCTTCCGAGGCCAGATTATGCGATTCGGTCAAGCGATTTCGCAGCGATTGAACATGGCGGTCTTTTTCCATCACGGGACTACCGCTTACATAGGTTGTTTTATACAAGTTGTGAATCATTCCTTCCAAGGCGTCAAGATGCCGTCTCATATATTCATCCTGAACGAAATCGTCCAGGCAAAGACTATCAATATCCTCAAACTGGGCTAATTTATAAATACAATCCCAAAATCGAAAATCCTGCATGCTTTTCTCCTGGAAAGCGTGCTCCCCGTCAGGCTGTTCAAATTGATCCAACAGCCCTTTTCCCTCGATCGCCTGATAGATCGCACAATTCCTGGAGAACGAAAAAGGAGTATTGTCGACGATGCCGAAACCTTTTGGAAAACGATGGAGAAGATTCAATGTTTGCTGGCGATCCGCTTCGCTTTCCAACGGATCATCGGCTGCGATTTTGCAGAGAAGTTTCATGCCGGCGTCATGAATGTGATTCGCCGTTTGAATGATAGATTCCCGGAACTCCTCCGTCTTTCCGCGGCCCGCAGAAATTTGAAGAATCATGGCGAACATGCCGGCCTGGCGCAGCATCCGATACTCATCCGGCCCGGCTGATTGGGCGCGAGTTTCACCAAAACAAGGCATAGCGATCTCCGTCGGATAGCGCTCCGCAAATTCCGCCAGCCAATCCGCTTCGAGCGGCGCCGGCTCATCGCGAAATTCAATCCGCTCGACCGGCCAGGGCCATGTTTGCAAGCGATATTTGAGTTCGTCGAGAACGCTGCTGACGGAGCGAAGGCGAACGGATTCTTGCGGCTCAAACACCAATCCGTCGTGCCCCGCTCCACATTGAGGACAGGTGAAAGGGCAAGACCGGCTTGCCGCAATGGGAACTTGAACGGGCATTAAACTTCGGGGTGGACAGATTCCACGCTGAATTCGATCGCCGGCGATCGCCCATTGGCGCTCCGGATCGAAGTCAGGCCAGGGCAAACGATCCAGGACGGATTCCAAATGCAGCATAGGATTTTGATGCACGCCGCCTTGTTTTTTTACCCAGAGACTAGGTATGTCGCTAAAATCCTGTTTTTGTTCTAAACGATCCACCAGGAAGCGAATCGGATATTCCGATTCCCCGATGCACACAATATCGGCGAATTGAATGTTATCTGCAGGATGGCGCGTTGAATCCGCGCCCGCCCATACGACAGGAGAACGGCGTCTTTGTTTGATTTTTCGGGTCAGGAAGCGAGCCAGGCCGAAACAAGGAGAGTCGAAATAAAGAACGATCAAATCCGGCTTCTGATCATCCAGCGCTTCCAGGAGCAAAGAGATTTCTTGAGAGGATGCGCAGGTCCGATGACCGCAGTACTCATATTCATCCGGCGAGCCTGAAGGCGGCGTAAGATATTGAAGCCCTTTGAATAGAGTAATAAACGTCTGGCGGCCGTCGCTCCGCAGCATCGAGGAGGCGTAGCGAAGATTAAAACAATATTCGTCGTAAAGAGAAATAAATGAGACACGCTGCATCGATTTTTGTCCTGATCGGTGAAATAAACTGCCTTACTATAGAATGTTCATGGAGAGAATCAATCAACTCTCAGAAAATAAGACTCAATGAACTCCGTCAGAAATTATGATAACTCAAAAGAACAGCAGGATGCACCGCTTGAATCATTCATTTTTTAACAATCGAAACAATCCTATTCCCCTATACAAATTCATTCTTTTTTTAGATTATAATGAAAATTCTATGGATTGATTCTATAGAAAAAACCGAGGGAGGTATTTTTTATGACAAAGAAGGTATGTTTGACGAGTATGTTCGGATTGCTGATCGGAATGCTGGCTATTCCAATGGGCGCCCAAGCCGATTTGCTCGGCCTCTGGGAATTCGAGGAAGGATCGGGCGAAACGATTGCCGATACGAGTGGAAATGGGAATGATGGAACGCTCTTCAACCTTGAAAATGGACTCGGTGAAGGTGGAGCGGTCTGGATCGATGATCCCGAACGAGGATCCGTGGTCAGTTTCGACGGGACGGCGGCCGGCGCTTACGGACTTCTCGGCGACGGACTTGTTCCTGTTATGAGCTTGGACATCGACTTCACCTGGGCCTTCTGGGCGAAACAGGGAGAAATCACCGGAGATAATCACATTATACTTGGCAACCGTATGAGCATCGACGCCGTTGATTTTTCTCCACGGGAATTCATTAAATTCACCCCCACAAAATTCGAATGGCATTCTAACGGCGCCGGCGATGACAATCTCGATTATGACGACATCCCCAATGATGTGTGGATGCATCATGTCGTGGTCAAAGACGGCTTTCTGCTCATCTATTATCGCAATGGCGCAGCATCCGCTGCAAGAACCATATCGACAGTGCTCAACAATCCCCAGCCTCTGTTCATCGGCGGCGATAACGAGGGTTCTGAAGGAGAAAACTGGATCGGCGCACTCGACAACGTTCGCATTTATAACGAAGCGTTAAGCGGCGATGAAGTACTGGATCTGTTTGTATCCGAAGGCGGCGTCGCATCCGGCGCGAGCAATTGGGAATTGATGAAATAAGCGAAACAGCCTAACAACGGCAAAAGCCCTCCAAACCGGAGGGCTTTTTTCTTTCTGAATTTGTCTCTGAATTTTGCTGAATTTTGCTGCTGCGTTTTGCGGAAAACAGGATCGCTCGATTTCTTATGCAACCAGCGATTTCAGTTTACGATAGGCGCGAAAAACCCGCGATCCCTCCACTCGCGCCAAATCCATTTGCAGCTGTTGAATGAATCGATCTTTGTTGACGACAGGATTGCTGTCCTGATAGGTGGCCTTATAAAGATGGGTGACGATCTGCTGAAGAACGGCGGGATTTTCGCGCAGATAACGGTCGTTGACCATATCCATGATGTGAGGCTTGGAAAATCCGTTAAAATGGCCGAGCGTCAGGATATACTCCCAGAACACCAGTTCGGGCGTAATCTTCGCCTGCCAGGCGTGAACGCCTTTGGGGCGCTCCAATTGGTCCATGATGCCTTCGCGCTTGGCAATTTCCGTCAACCGGTAATTATCGTAAAACGCCATAGGATTGAATTTGATGATTCCCCAGGGTTTGGGGATGTCGCAGATCAGATCGAGGGTTTCGATGTTGTCGGCCTCGTTGATCAACGGATTGTATCCGATGAAGTCGCAGACCAATTTGATGTCGGCGTCGAGAATGTTGCGCGCCGTTTGGATGGTGCGCTTTTTGGTGTGGCGGCGATTGTAAAATTGGTTGAGAACGCGCTGGCTGCCCGACTGAACGCCCATAATCAGATAATCGATGCCCGCCTGCTTGAGCACCTTAAGGTTTTTGGGATCGCCGACGTTGGGATGCGTATACCCGAAAAAGGGAAGACCGATTTCACCGGCGTAGCGCGGCGCAAACTCCTGCAGCCAATCGTGATTCAACGGCAGGACGTCGTCGTAAACCTCGATGCGCTCCAAAGGCCAGGGCCAGGTGCGCTTGCGATAGTCGAGTTCTTTGATGACATTGTCCACCGACCGGCGGCGTAAAAAATGATCGCCTTTGTAAATCTGCCGGTAGTGTCCGCTGCAGCAGTACGTGCACGAAAACGGGCAGCCGCGAGTGGCCATCACCATATAGTTCGAGCGCAAATGCGTATCCGGCGGATAGATGCAGGGCAGAATCTGATTATCGAAGATCACCGTCTTGTTGGCGGCTTCATAATCCGGAAAGGGGTAATTATCGAGATTCTGCTCCAGCTTCCCAACGGGATTTTGGTGAATGCGTCCATCTTGATTGACCCAAATGCTGGGGATATTTGTGATATCTCCGCCGCAATCCATTCTATTGACCAGTTCGCGGATGGGATATTCCCCCTCGCCCAAACAGGCCATATCGCAATATTGGATATTTTCATGGATATTGACCGTCGTATCCACGCCGCCCCAAATCACCGGGACGCCCAGCTCTTTTTTAATGATGGGAGTCAGAAACTGAGCCAAACCGAAACTGATCGACGAGAAAGACAATCCAACCAGATGCGGATCCTGCTTCTTCAAGACATCCAACAACAGTTGCAACTCTTTAGGCGACGTGTACGTACACATGCTGTAATAGCCGCCTTCCTCCCGCCGCTCCGGCGGAGGAACATCGGAGGGAAGAATCGAAGCGACTCCCTTGAAAACGACGATGTCGACATGATGGCCCTCGTTTTGCAGGATGGATGACATATAACGAACGCCGAGACAATATTCGTCATAAAGCGCAATGAAAGTAACTCGTTGCATGTATAGACCTTTAAAAAAAACTAGAATATGACTCATAGTATATTGAGGCGATGAAATTAGTCTATCGCCGGCCGTCGAAGAACCTGCGAACGGAGGACTTGGGTTTTAAGCGGTTTTGTTATTACTATTAGAGGCAAAAACATTTTAGAAAGCACCGGTTTTATGATATTTTCCATCAACGATGAATGCATCCTATGCGGCATGTGCGCTGACATCTGCCCTGTCAACGCCATATTGGGCGAAGAGACGACTCAATCGATCGACCAGTATCGCTACGTAATCGACCAGGACGCCTGCGTGCAATGCGGCGAGTGCGCCGAGATCTGCCCCGCCCAGGCGATTATAAAACAGGAGGAAGAATCCGGCGCCGGCAGAAAAGAGGACGCGGCGTGAGAGTTGTTTTTACTAACCGAGGGGAAGGATTTCCCCGAAAGACTTTTAAGGAAAAAGGAATAGTTTTATACGGGAACGCATGAAAAAAGTAGCGATAGTTTAATAAAAAAGGCCCTGATTGACAGGGCTTTTTTGTTTGAATTGATTTTTTCTTAGAGGAGTTTTTGAAATTCATCTTCGCTCAGGCGAATATCGCGCAGGATTTTTTTCATAGTGCCGCGCGGCAGGTCTTTGCTGTGGATCGCTACGGTCGTAGTGCGGCCGTCTGGATGCTGGTAAAAGGAGTGGCTTCCGGTTTGATGGGCCGCAGTAAAACCCATTTTTTCCAGCACTTTAGCCATTTTTTGGGGTGTGATCGTCGGCAGGCGGCTCATACTGGCAGGGTTATGCGGGCGGCTTTTTTCATCACAAAACCCACCGGCTCATCTACGGGAATGGGCTTGCCCTGTTTTTGCAGCATTTCCAGATAGCCGACAATGGCTTCTTTGATGTTTTTTTCGGCTTTGGCCAGGGTTTTGCCAAAGGAATGGCAGCCGGGCAAAGCCGGCACGTCGGCGATATAAACGCCGTCCTCATCCTGCTCAATATTCACGGTAAATTGATATGTTTTAGTTGCCATAATGGTTTATTTCTTAAGCAGTCTTTAAATCTAGTGTAGATGATTCAACTCAAATTGTCAATTTTTATGATTATTGTAAAATATCATCCTAGGACGGCGCGGCAGACACACCGGATAGCCATTGTTTTCGCATTGATTCCCTCAAAACGAAAAGGCGGCGGTCGGCCTCTAGAGAAAGCAAAAAGCCTATATGAAAAACAACGGAAAAATCAGTTACACCTTCTATTCATATGACGGAATCTTTAGTATAACAATAAAAGAATCATAGGAGGATAAGAAACAATGAGAATGAAATTCGACCGAGTTAGAATAACGCTGATGGCGGCGGCGGGATGGATCCTGCTGACTCTTCCCGCGACAGCATCGGAAACGCAAACCACGATGACGCTGTTCAATGGAAAAGACATGAGCGGATGGAACGCGCAAAGAACGCCCAGCGAATGGATGGTCGCCGATTCGGTTTCTTTGGATCCAAACGACAACAAAAAGTTCGCGATCCAGGCCGGCGACGGAATCATGGTGAACGGCGCGAAAGGCAATACAACCAATATCTACAGCCAATTCGAACACGGCGACTGCATGCTGCACATCGAGTTCGTCGTCCCCAAAGGCTCCAATTCCGGCGTCTACCTGCAAGGTCTGTACGAAATCCAGGTATTGGATAGTTACGGCAAAAAAGACAGTGAACTGGAATTCAGCGACTGCGGCGGCATGTACGCCCGCTGGGACGATAAAGCCCAAAAATCCTACGAAGGAGAACCGCCTCGAATCAACGCCAGTAAAGCGCCGGGCGAATGGCAGTCGTTCGACGCCGTCTTTCGAGCGCCGCGCTTCGACGCGCAGGGCAAGAAAATTGAAAACGCCTGTTTTCTCGTCGTTAAGCACAACGGCGTCGTTGTCCACGAAAACTACGAGGTAAGCGGCGGAACGCGGGCCTGCATGAACCGTGAAGAAGGCCCCAAAGGCCCCTTGATGCTGCAGGGAGATCACGGGCCGGTGGCCTACCGCAACATCCAAATCACCTCCTTGAATCTCAAATAAATTATCTATATCGGCAAATACCGGGGCTCGCATAAGATCCCCCATCGAGCCCCGGCTTGCCATCGATTCACATCTTTATTCCACTCTCTCCATTTGTTTGATTTTTCTCCGGGCCGCTGTCTTTTCCATATACTTTCATCCTCCAATTTGATACATTCTCAACATGAATGTCATGCATATTGAGGTGATCTGCATCATGACGCGAAAAGGATTTACATTAATCGAGCTTCTCATCGTGGTGGCCATCATCGGCATTCTGGCGGCGGTGGCGGTTCCCAATTTCATCAACGCCCGCATGCGCGCGCTGGTAAGCCGCACCATGGCCGATGTGCGCGCCCTGGCCAGCGCCGTCGATATGTATCGCATTGACAACAACGCGCCGCCCTTCCGGCAGCCGGGATGGCCGTGCGGCCTCTGTCCCGAAGACCAAATCGATTCCACCTATAACATGTCTCCGTTGACGTCGCCGGTGGCGTATATGACCCATCTTCCCTTCGATCCCTTCATCGAAATTCCCGGCGCCAAATTGGGCGATAACCGGGGCGACGGGCTGTTGGTAGGCTGGTATTTATACGTCGCCCGCAAAGAAGGGCTTCCCAAAGACTCCTATCACGGATCCTGGTGGATCTGGGGCTGGGGGCCGGATAAAACGCGGCAGGGATATCCTATTCGCCCTTATGACTCCAGCAATGGAACCGTCTCTTCCGGCGATATCATCGCTTCGGAAAAGCAGGGATTCCTTACCGAGGATTTATCCATTCGAGCGGGGCGAGCCGCGGAAAATTTAGAAACGCATACACTGCCCAATCAATAAGCCGATCGATCCGCGCTATGTGATCAAAACCCCCAGACCAACGGCGCCAGAATCACCGTTGCGATCCCATACAGAATATTGAGAGGCAAACCGATCTTGATATAATCCGAAAACCGGTACCCGCCGGGTCCGTAGACCATCAGGTTAGTTTGATAGCCGATCGGCGTGGCGAAACTTGCGGAGGCGGCCAGCATAATCGTGACGGCAAAAGGCATCACGCTGACGCCCAATCCCAGAGCGGTCTGGAAGGCAATGGGGAAAACAAGAACCGCCGCCGCATTGTTCGTAATCAATTCCGTAAAGGCGGTCGTGACAAAATAGACGATCGCCAGGCTGATCCAGGGATTCCCCCCTCCCAGCGCAATCAGATTGCCGGCGATGGCTTTGGCCAAACCGGTGATTTCGAGAGCATTCCCCAAACCAAAAGAAGCGGCGATCACCAGCAGAACCTGCCAATCGACGCTGCGCCGGGCGGCATTGACGCTGCAGCAGCCCGTCATCAACATCAAACCCGCGGCCAGCATGGCGGCTTTCAACATGCTCAATACGCCGAGCGCGGCGCAGGCCACCATTCCGATCAGGATGATCATCGCGACAAGCGCTCTTTCGTGGCGAATGGGCGTCGAGCCCTCCACCTTGCCGATTAAATAAAAGTCCCGCGAGTTGCGCTGCTGATCGAAAAACGAAGGATGCGTCTCCAATAACAGATTATCGCCCGGCTGCAAAACGATGTCGCCGATTTTCATGTTGATGCGTTTGCCGTTGCGGGCCACGGCGATGGCGACGGCGTTGTAGCGCGTTCGAAAACGCCCGTCTCGAATGCTTTTACCGATGATGGCGCAGCTGTCGGATACCACCGCTTCAATCAAACAGCGATTGGCGCGCGGCGCATCGAGTTTAAAGACCTGATCGGTAGCCGGCTTCAATCCCTTGATTTTTTGCAAATCCACGACCGACTCCACGATTCCGCAGAATATGAGGCGATCACCTACATGCAAACGCTCCTGGGGAGAAACGGCGGGAATAATGTCTCCGTTTCGATCGATCTCCATCAAATACATGCCGGGCAAATTGCGCAGACGCGCCTCTTCGATCGTTTTGCCGGCCAAGGGACAATTAGACTCCACTATCATCTCGACGGTGTATTGACGGGCGTCATCGGCGTCGCCGATGACCGGCTCCCGATTGGGAAGCAATTTCCGCCCGAACAGCAAAATGTAGCCAAACGCGATCAATCCAGCCGGCAGTCCCACCCATGTGATATCGAACATGCCCAGCGTCCGTTGATGGTTATCGATCAGCAGCCCATACACGACAAGATTGGTGCTGGTTCCGATCAGGGTGCACACCCCGCCGAAAATCGAGGCGTAACTCAAAGGAATCAGCAGCTGCGAGACGGGAAGGCGAAACTGCTTGGCCCATTCCTTCACGGCGGGAATCATCATGGCGACAACCGGCGTATTATTGAGAAACGAACTCAGGGCGATGACGGGCGGCATCAAACGCATTTGCGCGTTCACCACGGAATGGGGACGCCCTAAAAGCCGATCGACAATCCACGCCAGCCCCCCCGTCTCGATCACGCCGGCGACGACCACGTACAACACGCCGACTGTGATCATTCCCTGATTGGCCATCCCCGCCAAAGCATCCTTTGGAGTAATGACTTGAAAAAGAAGAAGAATCGTCACGCCGCCGATCAACAGCACATCCGGAGCAATCCGGGTGAAAATAAGCATTCCCAAAATCATCAAAATAACCGCTAAAGTCAGCCAAGCGCCAAAAACCATCATCGTCACCTTGTAAAAAAACGCCATACCGGCGTCCTGTATTGCACCGCTCTGTTCTCTGCTTCCTGATGAAACGCCTCTTCGGATAAGAGGAGATAGAAGCGCGCCTATTATTCTACTAACTAAATAGACTAATCACTTTTTCTATTCAAGGCCGACAAAATACCCATCACCGTATCATACTCATGCTTTGTTAGATTGCAGCGAAAGATCAAATTTCGCATAATCTCGATTTGCCTTTCTTTTCGCCCTTTTTTGAAAAAATGGGTGATTTCCAACAAACTTGTCAGCTGGGTTACGACTCGCTGGACGTCACCGTGCGTCGCCATGCATTCAACGCTTTCCTTTGCACCGGCGGCCAATAGGCCGCTTCGCGTTATTTCATACAAAACCACGGTAACAGACTGCGCAAGGTTGAGACTCAATGCCGGGTGATAAAGCGGAATCTGAACAATCTGGTCGCAATGACGCTTGTCTTCATTGGATAAGCCGAAATTCTCCGGGCCGAAAACCAGCGCCGTCTTCTCAAAAGCATATTGTTCCTGATACGAAACGCTCCAGGTTGTAATATCGCTTTGCGGGCGGGCGAAGTCGTGTTTTCGGCGAGAAAATCCAATCACTCGATGGTATGACGCCACAGCATTTTCAACATGATCGACCCGTTCGGCCTGAACAAGCATCTCCTGCGCGCCGCAGGCCGTTTTCCAAGCCGGACCTTCCGGATCCCACTCAAACACCGGCGACACGATCGTTAATTTTTCGAAGCCGAACGCCTTCATCGCGCGAGCGACAAAACCCACATTTTCGGGAACGGAGGGGCGAACAAGGATAATCATGCAATCGGGCGTCGGCATTTTTTCTTATCAGACCTCAACGGATGCTTTTGAAAATAAATCATGAAGTTAAGAAAAAAACAGGA
>JAFGTC010000256.1 GCA_016934335.1 Candidatus Omnitrophota bacterium
CCAGACGCAGGAAATCGACGCCGCCGAACTTCGCATCGGCGAGGACGAAGAAATCGCCGCCCGCCTGCAGGTCATCCAGCATGCGGAGAAGTTGCACGAAGGATGCCGCCGGATCGTCCACAAACTCCAGGAAGGCGGCGAACAGGACGCCCCCCTGCTGGATGAGCTGGACCGCTTGGAATCGGTTCTCCTTGACATGGAGCAGATTGATCCCTCTCTCAAGCCGGTGGTGGAATGCTGGAAGCCCGCCCTCATCTCTCTCCACGAAGCGGCCCGCGAGCTGGAGGCGCGCGAGCAGGCGCTGGAATTCGATCCCGGCGAGCTGGACCGCCTGCAGAACCGCCGCTTTCTCATCAAGAGCCTCAAAAACAAGTACGGCGCCTCCATCGCCGAGGTTCTCGCCTTCCGCGACCGCTGCCGGGACGAGCTGCGCGCCATCGAACATCGCGACGAAGAGCGCGAACGCCTGCGCGCCGAAGAACTGCGTCTGCGCGCCGAATTGATCGATCTCGGCAAAACCCTGCGCCGCCGCCGCCAGGCCGCCGCCCGCAAGATCTCCAAACGCATCGAAGCGGAACTCTCCCCCCTGGGCATGGAGGCCGCGCGCTTCGAGATTCAAGTCGGCTATCGACCTGACGCGGACGGTTTGGACATCGGCGAAAAAGAGCCGGCCGCCTTCGGCCCCGGCGGCGCGGACGAGGTGGATTTCCTGATCTCCGCCATCCCCGGCCGCCCGCTGCGCCCCCTGCGCGAAGCGGCTTCCGGCGGCGAGATTTCGCGCATCATGCTGGCCATCAAATGCGTCTTCGGCAAGGCGGACTCCGTCCCTCTGATGGTGTTCGACGAGATCGACGCGGGCGTCGGAGGCGAGACCGCCGACGCCGTAGCCGAGCGCCTCGCGGCTCTCAGCCGTGAAAAGCAGGTGCTCTGCATCACCCACCTCCCCCAGATCGCCTCCCGCGCCGACTGCAATCTCCGCGTCGACAAGGAAGAACAGCAAGGCCGCCTGGTCAGCCGCGTCTCCGCCCTGCAAGGCAAAGCCCGCGAACAAGAACTAGCCCGCATGCTAGGCCAAAAAAACTCCCCCGCCTCCCAACGCTACGCCCGCGAAATGCTAAAAAAGGCAGGGAAGGGGTGAGGGGGATTGATCGAAAAATTTACTTTGCAACATTAAAAAAACGCCCCTCTGTTATGAGGGGCGTTTTGTCATTATATTTACAGTTAATTATTTTGTGTGAATGACAATACTTCCGCCGCCCAATTCAGTTGTTTCCTGACCATCTGTTTTATTGTCGTAAATTACAATTTCATCACCGGATTCATCTTCTTCCCAAATTCTGATTCTAAAACGATCAATATCAAATTCATCTTCAGTATTAATATCAGAATCAATAGCTGTAAGCATAAACTTGTATGCACCTTCACCATTTATTGTACCAATGCCCTTAAATACAGCTTTTGCTCCAGCGACAACTAACCAGTCATAAGAAGAACTATGAAAGTTTAGATCTCCAGCCTTAAATTGAAATTCTGTGTTGCCATCAGGGATGTCTGCACCTTTTTTGTATTTGGCTACGAAACCGAAATTAGCTTTGCCAAAGAGACCTAAATCAGCTTTGTATGCTTTCAATGGTGAATTGATCCATCCTCCTCCTGTAACGAAACCACCTGTGGGATCGTAAACAACAACTATAGTTTCTGCAGTGTTTGATCCGCATTCATCTTTAACTGTTAATGAAATGGATTCAATTCCTGCTTCAGTCCCTGCAGTATAAGATGGATTTTCTAATGTAAGATTGTCAAAAGATCCATTTGAAGCCTTCCACAAATAACTTATATCATCGCCTTCTGGATCATAACTACCAGAACCATCTAGATTCGTAGTACCTTCAACACATACAAGATAAGGGCCATTAGCATCAGCTATTGGATGACTATTAGATAGAGAAAAAGAAATATCATCGATTGCAAAATCATCTCCATCACATTTATATACAATTTCTCTCAATACAATTGTTGCGGAATCGTTGCTTTCAGATTTCCAAGAATATGATATTTTTTCCCACTCACCATTCCAAGTCTTTGTCTCATAAATGCCTTTAGATACACCATTAATGAAACATTCAATTTTAGCCAATTCATAATTGACACTATTTGTTACCCAGTAAGAAAATTCGTAACAGTTATTAGGAAGAACATCAACAGTTTTAGACCATAACACATAAAATAAATCTACGTCGGGATATTCACCTGTAGGTGTTATTGGGCCAAGATTAGAAGGATAATTCCAATTTGTTGGATAAAACGGCGGATTCTGATTTCCTTCTGTATTTATACATGCTGCATTTACAATGAGCATTTTACCACTTGCACCTGTGTGATCATAAAAATCGAACCATCCACTGTGATAATCGCGAGGAGTATCACCTATAGTAATATATCCTTCGGGGCCCATTGTCCAATTCCCTGTGGTTGCAGGATTTAAATAATAATAATCCGTATCAAAACCTGGGTTCTCTGGCCATGTAGGTGTTTCTTCAAAATCACCATTCACAATAAGATTTTGCCCCATAGCCGCCGTCCCAAAAACCAACAAGAAACAAGCAGCTGCTAATAGAATCGAGTATTTCTTCATGATCTTTCTCCTAATTATAATTTTTAGTAATCACTACTCTCATTACCGTAAACTCTCCATCCAAGCATCGCCCTACAAAATAAACAAAACAAAAAAATAATTGCCAATTCCGCAGAATTGCGCTACATTACAAAAAGGCATGCTTGGACGCAGTCCGACTGTGCCGCCGGGGAATCGAGGAGTTTGCTGCTTGCCAGGCGCGGCTCCTTGGTTCCCTCTCGCTTTCAACCTCACTCAATTACCGAATTTCTTCTTTTCTCAATAAAAAGCAGTCACCCCTCCTTTCTTTTATAAATCGCCCCTTACAAATTAAAACTATCCCTCCAAAATTAAACAAAAAAACCGGCTTACCCACCTTGGTAGGCAACCCGGCTGTCTCCGGTCTAAAGTCTAAATTACGCCATGCTGTAAAAGAGACCCGTAGTTTTCCGCCCCCGCCTCGCGACGGGAATGGCTTTTTACTCCAGGGCTTTCATACTCAATCAACAGTCCCCCGACCCGATCTCATAAAAAAACTATCTTTCATAACACTAAAAAAATAGAAAAAAATCCTTACTCCTACAATTTACCCTCCATACACAAACCATTCTAGTACAATTTCAATCTATGTCAACAGAAAATTTCGGGATTTTACACTTTTTTTCGTAAACCCGATATGAGTGATCATTCCGGTCAACTTTTACATCCCCCGCTTTCCTCCCGAATCACTTCCCCCATCCCCCCAAAAGGTGATATTATATCTATCTATCCATATACATCGTCATGGGAGAATGAACATGCGCAAAGGCTTCACCCTGATCGAACTGCTGATCGTCGTCGCCATCATCGGCATCCTGGCGGCCATCGCCGTCCCCAACTTCTTAAACGCCCAGCTCCGCGCCAAAATCGCCCGCGTCCAGGCGGATTTCCGCTCCATCGACACCGGCATGCAGAGCTACCTTCTCGACAATAACGCTTTCCCGCCCGATCCCGGCGGCCCCTGCGTTGACGTCATCGCCTACGCCCGCCTGACCACCCCCATCGCCTACATGACCTCCGTCGCGGTGTTCAAAGACTACTTCACCAACGAATCCGCCGAAGGCGCCATCGGCGCCGCCTGCGCCTGGAACTATTACGATTACGGCATGGTTCCCTACATCACCGAATCGGGCGTGGGATACGTGGTCATCAGCTTCGGCCCCGACCGCGATTTAGACATGGGCTGGAACACGACCTCCATGAACGCCATGAAGCAGCATGACACAAAAGCGCTATCCTTCCTGTATCAGCCCTCCAATGGCGTGAACTCATCCGGCGACATCATCCTCACCGCCATCGGCCTGCAAAACTGATGAGGACGAAAAACGGTTTTGATTAGCGATATTTTTATCGCCATTCCGCATAGAAGAAACGCATAGAAGAAACAAGGGGAGGCGAAGCATGCGCAAAGGATTCACACTGATCGAACTGCTGATCGTAGTGGCCATCATCGGCATCCTGGCCGCCATCGCCGTCCCCAACTTTCTCCAAGCGCAGATCCGCGCCAAAGTCGGCCGCGTTCTCGCCGACCACCGCGCCCTGCAAACCGCCGAAACCATGTACCGCCTCGATAACGGAACCTTCCACAAACACGCCCACACCCTCTACCAGCACGTCCCCCTCACCACCCCCGTCTCCTACCTCGGCTTCTGGCCCATCGACCCCTTCCAGGAAAATCTGCCCGAAGACGCCAAACAGATCGCCCCCTACGCCAAACGCACCATCCACTGGGAGCCCATCATGAGCTTCGAAGCCAGCCGCGCGGACGGCTACATGCTCAACATGCCCCAATACGTAGGCTGGAACGTCAGCGCCGGCCCGGGAAAAAACCACGGCGTCTACGACATGACCAACGGCCTCTACAGCGACGGCAACCTCACCACCTACGTTCCCGGAAACGCCAAATCGGATTATCTCCAAAACTGGTGGAATCGATAAAAATTTCTTGTAATGGCGAGCTAACGCATAAAGATGTACGTCATCTAACCGGCATCGGATTCTTTCCGGACAAATTCTCGTGCAGAACGCGGCGGATGAACTTTCGCGTAAATCGTCGATGTGGTATATCAAAACCATAAGATAATACAAATCGCGTGAGTTTCATGCGTCGCTCAGGGAAAAACCGGAAAGGGGCTGATCGTGAGAAGGAATAAAAGGAATGTTTTATTCGCTGTGGGGAATGTTGTTATCGTCATGGCGGTCTGCATTTGTCTGGCCGCATCGGGCGCGGCCGCGGATGATCAACCGCAGTGGGGACAGAAATTTTCGCGAAATATGATTTCCAGCGAAACCGGCCTAGTGGATGATTTTGATCCCGCCTCCGGCAAAAATGTAAAATGGACGGCCGCCCTGGGAGATGAAACCTGGGCTACGCCGGTCGTTGCGCAGGGTAAAGTGTTTATCGGCACAAACAACCAAACGCCTCGCGATCCCCGCCATGATGGAGACCGGGGTATTTTGATGTGCTTTAACGAAGACGACGGCGCTTTCCTTTGGCAGCTGGCCGTCCCCAAACTCGGCCCCGATCCCTATCTCGACTGGCCGCGCTCCGGGATCCCCTCGCCCGTCACCGTCGAAGGCGGCCGCATCTACGCCGTCAGCAATCGCAACGAAGTGATTTGCCTCGACATCCACGGCCAGAGCAACGGCAACGACGGCCCCTACGTGGACGAAGGACTCCACATGGGAATCGGGACCGATACCGTCTATGAAATAACGCCGAAGGACGCCGACATCCTCTGGATCTTCGACGTGCCCAATCAAGCGGGAACCTATCCCCACGACGCCGCTCACAGTTCGATCCTTCTCGACGGCGATTTCCTCTATCTCAACACCAGCAACGGAGTCGATAACACCCATCGCCAGATCAGAAAGCCCGACGGGCCGAGCCTCATCGTCCTCGACAAGCGCACGGGGCGGCTCCTGGCCCGCGACCGCGAAGGCATCGGCCCCCGCATCTTCCATTCCACCTGGTCGTCTCCCGCGCTGGGCGTGGTGAACGGGCGTAAACTGATCTTCTTCGGCGGCGGAGACGGCGTCGTCTACGCGTTCGACGCCTTGGATTCCATCCCGCCGGACGGCGAAATCGCCGCTCTGAAATGCGTCTGGCGCTTCGACTGCGATCCGGCCGCCCCCAAAGAAAACGTGCACCAGTATGTCCGCAACCGCAAAGAGAGTCCCAGCAATATCAAAGGCATGCCCGTGTTTTTTCAGGATCGAATCTACGTCGCGGTCGGCGGCGATATTTGGTGGGGAAAAAATCAAGCCTGGCTCCAGTGCATCGACGCCTCCAAGAGCGGCGACATAACCTCTTCAGGCCTCGTCTGGAAAAACGAAATGACGCGGCATTGCTGCACGACCCCGGCGATCTGCGATGGATTGGTCTTTATCGCGGATTGCGCCGGATTGGTGCATTGCATCGATGCGGAAACCGGCGAGACCTGCTGGACTCACGAAACCCGCCATGAGATTTGGGCGTCTCCCCTCGCAGCCGATGGAAAAATATACATAGGAACGAAGCAGAAAAATTTCTTGATCTTCGCCGCCGACCGTGAAAAAAAACTCATTCGCGAAATCCGGATGGACAGCCCAATCGCCGCCACGGCCGTGGCGGCGAACGGCGTCTTGTACGTAACAACCATGGAAAAACTCTACGCGCTTGAGAAGCAGTAGATCCAAAGCGCATAGCAGGAAAATACGCCCCGGTTTGAATGATAAAAAGAATAAAAGAGGAACAAACCATGAACTCTCATCTCACCATCCATCGATTGGCCGCCAAGGCGTCCTTCGTTTTGCCGCTGGTTTTATTATCCGCTTTCACAGCCGCGGCCGGCGATCCGCCCCTCGATCCCCGAATCCTGGCCGAAGAGGAAGTCTATCAGTTCGAACCCATGGACAACGGATCGGGGCCCATGTGGTGCCGGGGAAACACCTGCATTGTTCGAAAAGGAGACATCGTCGCTGCAAGCGGTCTGGAGACCATCCAAGACGCCTCCCCCCTCAACAACTGCCTGCCTTTGCTTTTTGTTCGCGAGCCGCAGGGATGGC
This sequence comes from Candidatus Omnitrophota bacterium, assembly GCA_016934335.1. Classification (GTDB taxonomy): domain Bacteria; phylum Hinthialibacterota; class Hinthialibacteria; order Hinthialibacterales; family Hinthialibacteraceae; genus JAFGTC01. The sequence continues at coordinate 6,701 of JAFGTC010000256.1, forward strand.
GCCGCGTTTTTCGCGGCGAGGGGCGCACTCGCGAACCGGGGCCTCTGGCCGTTTTTCAGGACGGTCGAATTTTTTACTCCACCAACCCCACCCTCACCGAACCCAACGCCTACAATGGCCCGGCCAGACCGACCGTGCTGGAATTCGATCCCGGCCGTTTCGACCAGGCGCCTAAAGTGCATCTGCCCCAATGGGCGGGAGAGCCTCCTTTCTCCGAACATTCCTATCGCACCTTTGTCGCCGACGGATCCCGCGGCGAATTGTTCCTGCTCCAGAATATCGGCTACGCCCACGCCGAATGGTCTTTCCGCGATTCGCAGGGAAAGTGGTCGGCGCAGGGACAACTCAAGTGGCCTTTTGAACCCGACTATTCAAAGCCCCAGCCGGTGCGCCTCTGCTACCCCGCCGTCGCCTTGCAAAACCGCCGCGTCTTCTTCGCGGGAGTGAGCGACATCGTCGAACCCTACGATGAATGGCGCGAGTATAAATATGAAATAACCGGGCGAAAATGGGATTACGACTTCCGCCGCCTGTTCTTCACCTGGAGCGACGACATCACATCCGGACAATTCCACGATTGGATCGAAATCTCCAGCCGCGACGCCACCGCCGGCTGGATTACCCCCTGGGATCTCTATGTCCACCCCGGCGGCGACATTTTTGTTCTATGGACGGAGCGCGCCCTTGACGAGCGCCTGCGCGCCAAATTTTTCCCGGACGCCAAACAGCGCTATTCCCTCGAATTGGCCGTTCTCCGCGGCGGCGAGATCAAACAGAGAACCGCCATTCTCGAGGGCGGCGAAGGCCTGAGCGACATCCAGCCGGGCGGCGCGCGGCTGCATGTTTCGAGCGACGGCCGCCTGTTTGTGATTTATTATGCAAGCGGCGTCAAAGAGGGCGAACGCTTCGCCTCCAACTTCATCGCCGAAATCGACGCCGGCGGCGCCATCGGCCAAAGTCATAAAGTTTCTTTTGAGATTCCCTTTCAGAACTTCTTCACCAACACAATTCGCGCCGGCAATCCCCCCTCCAATTCCATCGACCTATTGGGGCAACACGGACAAACCATGCGCTACGGCCGCGTGAAATTGTATTGAGCATATAGGAAACGACCAGCGTCCATTTCTCTTTTCGCTCCGTTTTGATTTCTTCCGTTGCCGATCGATCATGATTGTGAGATTCTATCGAAAGACTTGTTTTTATATTTTTGAAAAGGAGATTGTAATATGATTCGATCGAGAACCGTTTTATCAATCTTCATCTTGCTTCTATGCCCGGTTTGGGGCATGGCCCAGACGGAATTGTTTTATGACGACTTCAGCGGTGACCTGGCAAAATGGGATACATTAGGAAATGCGGGCGCTCCAGCCGTCGATGGCCGCCTCCTCCATCCATTACCTTTCCAAAAGAGAAAAACAAATTTCCCTTCTGTGCATCCATGTAAAATAATGAACAGCGATATTGTGTGATATAATTTCATGTTGAGAAGGAAATCTTGAAAAACGTTGAATCACGGGGTGATATGATGCGCTCCAGAACAGGTTTTACTTTGATCGAGTTGCTTATCGTTGTGGCGATCATCGGAATTCTTGCGGCGATCGCTGTTCCCAACTTTTTGAATGCGCGCATGCGCGCTCAAATCGCGCGGATGGAAACGGACATGAAAGCGCTGGGCGACGCCCTGATGATGTACCGTCTCGATAATAAAAGCTATTTCCCGCAAATGGGCAGCAATCCTCATGCGGAGCTGCGGCGCTTGACCACCCCCATCGCTTACATCAATGCCATTCCGCAGGATCCCTACCGGGAGGGCAGCAAAAAGTATCAAAGCACCACCAACAACTATGATTATTCCGCTTATGGACCCTCGAGCGCCAAAACCGATTGGCTGTTGCACGGCTTGGGGCCCGATACGGATGAAGATATCGGCGTCGGCGGCTACGGTCCGAATACCTCGGATTTGTTTAAGCGATTGCTCTACCAGACGTCGAATGGAATCATCAGCAGCGGCGACGTGATTCACACCTCGTGGCACGGATTGTCGTTCTGATGTTCCGGATGCATTTTTTACACCTGGAACAAGCGGCCATCCCGGTCCCGCGCCCATAATTTTACGGGCTGGCTTCCTTGGATTTCTTGGGGGGTGGGAGCGCTGGGATGCAAGCTCACGCCGCCGGCGATTGTTCCATAACTTCCTTCGGCGTTGACTTGGAGCCAATCGCTGCTCCGGGTGGTTTGCAGTTTGATTTCTTCTTTATCATTGGCGACCAGCATGACAGCCGCGATGCGCGCGGCGGTTGATTTTTGTTTAGTTTCCGCGGCCGCATGCCAATGATTGGGCCTGTTTCTATGATAGGCTTCGGGGATGCCGTGGTTGTAGGGCGTGTCGAATTGATCGGTTTGGCTGATGGTTAATCCCTGGCGGCAGGCCAGGAACACTTGCAGCTGGGCGTCGGCGCGCCGGGAGATGATCTGATTTTCCTGGATGGTCATTTCTTCAAAAGAGTGCAGCATCCATTGATAGTTGCCGGCGGCCGGGGCTTCGATTTCATCCAGCAGCAGAACCACCCCGGGCCTCAGGAAGAGGATGCGGCGCACCCATTTTTTGAGTTTGCCCGTGTAAGTGGCCGTCGCGTCGCCCGCAACGTAGGCGTACCCCGGCTGGTCTTCGAATTCGACGATGGCGCCGCCGATGGGCGACCGGACGATCTGTCCTTCGCCATTCACCAAAATGCAGTTGTTCGCTTTGGTCGAACGCGTCCATAACGCGTGATGGGGCTTGCCGTAGGAGGGGCCGTAATATCCGGAGGGGATGGCGAGCGCTTTGCCGCCTTTCAGAATGGCGAACGCGTTCTGATCGGCGTGGCTGTGAGAGACGCTGCCGTAAGGGCTGCTTTTGAAGATCAAGCAGGCGTCGTTTTCGGGATCGGTGAGATCGCTGTGCAGGCCCGCCCATCCGACCGTTTCAAAAAGTCTGGCGTTGGGAAGCGGCTTGGGCGGCTTCGAGGGAAGTTTGTCTTCGTGGACTAAAGCCAACACGCCGCTCTGTTCGTTTCTGTAGCCGGGGATTTGATTGACCCACCAGCCGATGTAGGGATCGTTGTAACGATGCGCGTGGAAGGCCATTAATTCAGGATAGCCGCTGCCCCGGTTGACGCCCGGGCCGCCGCTTTCCGCGCCGTCGCCGAAGGGGCGGCATTCGCCGTGGTTCGCGGTGCAGTAAAAAAAGAAATAGCGGATTTGATTGAAGAAGGGGCGCTGCCAGAGATCGTAGCCGGCCAGTTCGCGCAGACTTTCGAACGCGGGGATGTAAAACTTGTTGTAATAGAGCCCGTAGGGAACTCCCTCTGCCCAACCGCCGTTGACGCCGCCCCAGTGGGGGTAAATCGTCAAGAGCGCTTTAAGCGAATATCCGAGCCAGCGCTCCGCCTCGTCCGTCTCGCCGGCCATCGCCAGCGACATATCGCTGAGATAGGCGATCAGGCGGCCGTTGTGGCTGCCGCCCGGATAGGTTAAATAATTGTTCCTCAGTAAACGCCGGTAAGTCTGACCCGCCCGCGCCTTGCACATGGCGAAGACCTTCTGTTTTTCGTCTTCCGTGAAGGATGAATAAAGCCAGTCATAAGCGATATGAACGCATTTGGAATAAGAAAGCCCAATTTCATCGCCCCATTTCGCGCTGACGGATGTGACGTCGGCGTCATCGTGCGGCCAGGAGGCGATTTCGAGAAGAATCTTTTTGGCCGCATCGGCGTATTGATCTTCCTGCGACATTACATAGGCGAGCGATAAATCCATTAACGCGCCGTCGATATATCCGCGGATATAGCCGAAATACTTCTGGTATTCCAAGCGTCGCACGCCCTCGTCCTCGATTTTGTGATAGGTTGGAAACTCGGGAACCCCTTTGGATAAGGCGCGCTTGGCGGCTTGAAGGCATCTCTTCCAGGAATTCGCGCGCGTCGTCGAAAGAGAGGCGCGAATCTCTTCCAATCGATGCTTCGGGTAAAGAATGCGGGGGTGATCGGCCGGGACGCGGCGCAGCAGCTCCCTGGGTTCGATCCAGGGCAGTTGCGCGGCGCCGGGTGAAATGGTGTAGGATTGTTTTCCATGACGGGCGATGCCGGCTCCTTGCCGGTCGAGCGCGATCACATCCCAGGCGTACGCTCCCGGAGGGAAGACCCGGTCGGGTATATGAACGGGATCGGGATCGATGGTTTTGGCGTAGATTTTCTGGTTGGAGTCGTCATAGATTTCGACGCGATAACCGGCCGCATCCGGGCAGGGAAGCCACGCCAGGCCGACGGGTGAGATGGACAGTTCGGCGCCGTGGGCGGGGCGGGGAAACAGCATGCCGGCTGAATTTCTTTCTTGGAGGAAAGCGGAGTTGGATTTTGCATAGGCCCCTCCCCATGGCATGGCTGCGCCAAGCCCGGCGATTCCCGACGTTTGGATGAATGTGCGGCGTTTCATGATTTAGACCCCTTCCATAAAAAATCACTGCTCCAACGTACTATCCATAATCCATGACAGATTATCAAGTTCCGGAGGAATTGAAACGATTGTTCAACGGGACGCAAGCGATTATCCTCTCGTTAAGCGCGTCGGCGTGATGAAGCCTGAAGCCAAGCGAATATTTTAGTCGAGCGATATCCGGTAGGCATGAACGGCCCCGGCTTCGATAGAAGCGGTCAGGCCTCCATTCCATTCTCCCGCCTGGTTGGAAAGCAGTTCAGTCCATCGCCCTTTTCTCTCCCACGATCCTTCTCCCTTTAATTTCAAGGGAAGCGTTTGGGATGTGGGATTCATCGCCGTGATATAGATTCCATTCTCTTGATCCCCGCCGAATCGTTCGATTCGAAGGGCCTCTTCTCCCGCGCGAATTCGGGTGACCGGCCGCCATCCCGCCTCCGCGATTTGTTTGATGAGAGGAATATAAGTTTTGAAGAGCGGGCGGTCTCGGTTGTAGAGCGCCGGGTTTTTCCAGTAGGGATCCTCGGCGGCGTTATGGCTGAACATGCTTGGATGCATCCCGTAAAACAGGCAGCGCTGAAAATAGCGCTCCACGATTTCGTAGGTCATGTATTCGAAATTGGTATTCATCAAAAACAAGTAAGGCTTGCCGCCGACCAGCGATCGCCGGTAATTCATCGTCGCTTCGCCGTCCGGAGCGAATTTCCCGTTCCGAACCCAGTTGGTCTCCGTGCCCATGACGTCCAGCGGCGGGCAAAGAAAAGAAAAGCGGTAGGGAACGCTGTTGGCAAAAAGAAGTTTGCCGCGGGCGTGCATGTCTTCGCTGAGGCGGCGGGTGAATTCGCATTGAGAAAACGCTTTATGAATGACCGGCGCGCGCGAATCCATGGTGAAAGTCAATGGCGTCGTCGTATAGCGAAAATGATCCACGCGATAGTTCAAATCGGCCGTGACATAAGCTTCCAAGGAATCCAGATATTCACCGTCCTGGATTCCTCTTGCATCCTCGCCGTACAACCGGCGGGCCAGTTCGTCATTCCATAACATGGAGGCTTCCGTAACCTCGCCCGGCAAATCGGGATTGGGATTCAGACTGAAGACCGCGCCGTTGGCCCAGGGTTCATTTCTGAACAGCATTCGATAGCGGCCGTTCTCGTCATGGAAGCCGGACGACAGCAGGGCCAGAGCGTTTCTGCGCAGCGACGGCCTCGAATTGGAATCCTCCGCATATCGATGAACCTGCTCCATGGCCGCCTCATACGTGCGCGGCGTCTCTTTAGGCATGTTCATCCACCAGGTGGAAGGCTCTGTGTATCGGAAACTGAGAATGCCGGCGTCGTCGTCAAAGGGGATGTTGTTCGTCCCCTCATGATATTTAAAACCGAAATCGCTCCATCCTTCGACCGTGCTGACATCGGTGAACGGCATCCAGATGCCTTGATCTTTGCTGCGCACTTCGAAATAAGCGGGGAAGATTTGGTAATAGCGATCCAGCGCCGCGCGAAATCCCCAGGATGGATCGAAGGCGTATAGGACGATATGAAATTCCGCCGCCGAGGGAAAATTCTGCGTTTCGGGATGAAGGCCGAAATCCATCGACAGATACAAAATTCCCGCCTCCGTGCTGTATCCCAGGCGCCATTGACAAGGCTTTCCCATATCGATGCCCAAGGCGGCGCCGCAGGTGTTCGAATATACGCAGGCGAACGGATAGCGGGAAAGCTGCCCGTTGGCGCCCGCCCCGATTTCAACCCAGGAATGATAGTCTTCCGGCTTCGACAGGGTGCGCGCCTGGGAAATATGGTCTCCCCATTTTTCTCCCAAGGCGTCGATGGGGAGCGCGTATAGCAGATTCATGGCGCGGGGCGAGTCATGGCCGCTTTGCAATTTTCCGTAAATGTGAACGGCTTCTTCGCGGTCGACGATATCCAGTTCCAGACGGCAGTCCAGCGGTTCGCATGTTCCCTCGTCAAACGAAAAATAGTCGGAGCCCCGCTTCACGTCTCTGAGCAGAAAGCCGTCCCCTGTTTTGTTCAAGGGGATTTCTTCCATGCTCGCATCCGGCGCCGCAGTTCGTTTTACGGCCATCGAAGCGACCGCGCCGTTGGATGGATTCACGGTGACGTCCATATCATGAGTATGAAGCGACCGGAGCGAATCAATCGGCGGAGAGACGTCGTTTTTTTGAACAAAGATTCCGTCCAATCGAATCAAATCCGGCTGCGCGGCCGCTTGCTGGATGGAGACGTCGTCAAACCATGCCTGACCTTTCTTGTTTCTGAAAAGGGCGTAACAGGAGATTCTCTCGATGGGTTTTTCCGGGATGACGAGCAATGTTTCCTGACGCCAATCATGCGAACCGGCGTCAAAGGGCGTCGAATGACCCCAGGAGACGGCGCCGTCCGTATAAACCAAATCGATGTAAAGCGAATAATTGCTGTCGGGATTTCCTTGTACGTCTTTCGCTTTACTCCAGCCCTGCATCCGTACGATTTCGGGCTTGCTTTGCGAGAGCGTAAACGACCAGGATAATCCCATGGATTTTCCGCCGCTTGAATTGTCGCAATAGGCGGCCGTAGAGCCGCGGCGGCCTTCTCCCCTGCGCACTTCATAGCCTTGATTGTAAGGCCGGACGCCGGCGAGGCGGTTGTTTTCGATCGCTTCCAATGGCGGATCGGGATTCAATTCGTCGTAAGAAATGTTGTTGAAGTCGAATACTTGAAAGACCGGATTGGATTCGGCTTTCGCGTAGGACGGCGCAGACGACGCCAGTAGAGCGGCCATGAAAAGTAGAAAAGCGATGGGGCGGGCCGATGCTCGTTTTGCAGGCATGATATCGATAACCTCACTATTTTACTAAGTCGTTATAACAGTCTTGATTTAATAGCAGCTTTAATAGCAGCGCGTGATTTGAAACATTTCATCACTTTTCTATCACAAAATCGTCATGAATGGAACCAATCGGAATGAAATTCAAACGGGGCTTCCTTGATTTTGGATTGATTGACCGCGAGGGAATCTTTCAAATACAACCGCCTTTTTCCTGCCGTAATCGGCTGACTCAATTTAATAATTGAACATTTGATTAGTTATTTCATGCTCCGGCTCTGTTTTGGGGATGAAAAAGTATGAAAAAAGCCGCGAAATTCTATTGACACAAACTCGGACTTTACTATAATGGGTAAATATTGATAACTTATTTTAGCAAAAATGCCATTTATTTATAAATATTATTATAATAAAGTTGAGCGGAAAAATAACATCGTAGTAAAAAGAAGAGGGTTTTATCATGTCCCAGAATCCCGCCAATCTAACCCGCATTCGATTCGCGCCAATTCTATTGATCGCAGCCGCTTTGTTCACCATTTCGCCGGTCAGCGCATCTTCCAAATCGATCGATGACATTTCGAAGCAGGTCCGTTTGTTGACTCAAGAAGAAAAGTCGGCGACTGATTTTCCTGCGTCATACCGAGATATGGGAATGAATCCCATGCAGAAGGTGAAAGTCTTGATTCGCTTCCGTTTTTCTCCCGGGAAATCGGAGAAAGACTTGATCACGATGGCGGGCGGCGAAATCAAGTTCGCTTATAAGAAAGTGCATGCGGTCGCGGCTGAACTTCCGCTGGCGGCCATCGACCATCTAGCCCAGATTGGAAGCATTGACCTTATCGAACCGGATGCGGAAGTTCGAATGACGGATGCGGAGCTTGAGAATACCTGGGGCGTGGAGAGGATCGGCGCGGGGGATGTTCACCTGGAGGGCGTCCAGGGGCAGGGAGTCAAGGTGGCCGTTTTCGATTCCGGCATCGATTATTCGCATCCGGATTTGGCGCCCAATTACGCTGGGGGTTATGATTTCCATAATTCGGATAATGATCCATTCGATGACAACGGGCATGGGACGCATGTGGCGGGGACGATCGCCGCCGAGGATAACGCCTTCGGCGTTGTGGGCGTCGCTCCCAAGGCGCGGATCTACGCTTTAAAGGTTTTGCGGGAAGACGGGGTGGGCTACTGGAGCCGCATCATCGCGGCGATGGAATGGTGCATGGATAATGGGATCCAGGTGACCAACCATAGTTACAGCAGCCCGACGGAGCCTACAACCGCTAAGGCCGTATTCGACGCCGCGTATAATGATTACGGGATTCTTCATTTCGCCGCGGCGGGCAATTCTGGGGGATCGGATGCGACAGTGGACTGCGTAGAATATCCCGCCCGATTTTCATCGGTCGTCGCCGTGGCGGCCACTTATATGAACGACAATCGCGCTTATTTTTCGAGCACAGGCCCCGATGTGGAGATTGCGACGCCGGGTTATTACATCAATTCAACTCTTGTCGGCGGCGGCTACGGAGAAAAAAGCGGGACTTCGATGGCGTCGCCGCATGCGGCCGGCGTTGCCGCGCTGGTGATTTCCAGAGGGATTTCGGATCAGAATGGGAATGGAAGAATCAATGACGATGTTCGTTCACGCATGAATAGCACGGCGCTCGATTTAGGGGATTCAGGGCGAGACTATCAATATGGATATGGATTAGTGGACGCTTATGCGGCGACGAATGCCGCTTCTTCTCCTGTAATCCCGACGAACACGCCGGTTCCGCCGACCAACACGCCGGTTCCGCCGACCAACACGCCGGTTCCGCCGACCA
>JAFGTC010000257.1 GCA_016934335.1 Candidatus Omnitrophota bacterium
AACGTATCCGAGCCGAAATAGGAGCCGGGAACCGAGCCGTTGCTCCATTCCACCCGAACGGCGCTCTGCAGGAGATTCTCGCAGGGATTGCGCTTGACGCGGGATGGTTCGGCCTTTCCCCAGATGTAGATCCCGCAGCGCTGGCAGACGGCGCGCAGCAGAGTGGTTTTTCCGCTCCCGTTCTCGCCGACAAAGAAGGTCGCCGGCGTGGAAAATTCCAAACTGGACGTCTTATGAAATATTTCCAGATTGAAGGGATAGCATTGATCGGTCGGAAACAATTCGGGGTGCAGCGTGATGCGTTTAACAAACATGAAATCGAAATCCTTCTTGTAATAATTTACCTCATGCAATGAATGATATTTTCTTCTTTTCGAAAGAGAAGGATTGAAGCGCATCGTCACGGCGGCCATGAATTCACCGGACGATTTGAATGACGGCCTCTTCGCGGTGGGCTACGCTTCGCTTTGAGCCCACCCTACCCAGATTCTGCTCGCGTACGCTTCTTCCGCAGGCCAGCACAATGAGTTCGCCGGGCGATGGAATCCAGAATCCGCCGCCGTACTGAAAACTGGCGCCGCGGCTGAGCGGGATGATTTTGCTCGCGACTTTCTGCAGCATCAAATCGGAAGTCTGATGGACGTCGAGGCGAAACAGGTCGATGCAGTCGCCGCCGGCGGCGCGTTCGAATCCGGCGAGATAGAGATTCTGCGAAGCGTCGCAAAGAAGATTGATGTTCTGGTAGTTTCCAAAATGTTGATCGGGTCGCCAGGCCTCCCGATCGGCCGTCTCTCTGCTCCAATGCAGAACCGGTTCGCTCTCGAATCGGCAGCGATCATCCGAGAGAGGATATGAATTGGACCGGTAGAAGTCCACCGTGTCGGCGTCCCAACTCGCGGCGGCCAGCCAATACACGGCGGCGGTCTTCACGATTCCCACAGCGCCGGCGGTTTTGATCTTTTCCCGATCCGATCTGCGCTGGATGGTTAAATGAGGAAGCAGTTTAGGCCTAGAGGGATCGGAGAGATTCCAAAATTGGATTTCCGAACGTTTTCGATCTTCATTATCTTCATTGCCGGCGACGAGAAAATCGCCGAGAATCTGGAATCCGCCGGCGTGCTTGAGCGGCGGCGATTGCCCGTCGGAGGGAAGCCGCGTGCATTGAACCAGCCGCCCTTCGCCTTGCAGCCCCTCTCCGGCCAGGACGGTGAGAATGTATCCGTCGGAGTTGGAACTGCCGGAAAGAAAGAAGGCGCGGCGCTTCGTTCGAGGATCGCAGAACGCCTGAACGCCCTGCAGATGACCGCCGGCGGGAATATCGACGGAAGAATCGCGGACGATGCGAATCGTCTCGGTGTTGAGGGAAAGGCGCTCGAGCGCCGCGAGTGGATCATTCAGCATGGGCGCGGCCTCTTCGGATTCCGAGAAAGTGCAGGCGGCGATCAACGCCATGAGGATGAGACGGCAGCATCGTTTCAGCATGGGAATCGATCCTCCGATAGAGTCATGTTTTCATGGCCGCACCAGCAGGCGGCATCCGAAAAGTCCGCCGGCGGTCTGGCCGGGATGCGCCTGGAGGCGAACCGTGATTTTCTCTTTGTTCTGCGCCAGTTCCGGGGGGATGGGATGCAGGACATCGAAAAACTCGCCGGGGCGATTGCTCTGAAGCGTCTGTTCGGCGATCTTGACGCCGTCAATCAGGATATCGAAAGTCCGCCCGCCGGCGTCGCTTCCCCAGTATGTGCACATCAGTTCCAGGGGATCATTGCCGCCGGTCTTCATGTCGAAGGAGAACCAGCCGCCGCTGTGGGCGTGACGCCATTTTCTTCCCATGAAATCGCCCGTTTCCGTGCGCTCTCCCTGGAGATTGTGATCGCGCTCGGGCTGCATCTCGCCGATGCGCATCACATCGACCGTGCGCGCATTCAGCCGCTCCAATCGAGCCTGTTCGGCTTGATAGTCGGCTTGCAGCTTCTCCCATTGATCTTCGGTGAAGAAATCCCAATAGACGGAATAACGGCGATGATGCATTTTGTAAAAAGGCGTCAGGATGACATCCCCGGGGCGGCCTGCGCCGGTTGTGCGGAAGGTTAAAGGCTTGGATTCGTCGCGCTCGATCCATTGCGAAATTTCCCGATCGCCGGTCACGAAGACGGTTGCGCGCGGCTGTTCGTTTTCCGCTTCCTCGCCGATCGGGCCGAGATCGCCGGCAAGCAGAATCGGGCCGTAGAAGACGGCGGCGCGGTCGGGATTGTCGGGCATGGCTTCGGTTCGCAGGGTCATGGGCATGGCGATTTGCAGCGCGTCGCCGTTCTTCCACGTGCGATCGATCGTGACATACGATCCGGGTCGGCCGGGCAGATCCAGCGGATCGCCGTTGAGGCGGATCTGCATGCCGTCCTGCGCCCACGAGGGGCGTCGGATATGCAGAGGCAGCGCGGCCGGCCGGCGGCAGATGAAAGTCAGGCGAATTTCCTTTTCTTCAGGAAAGCGGGTATCCAGCCAGACTTGAACGCCCTTCTCGCTCCAGTTCAAAACCGACGGGATGAAGAGATTGACGTACAATCCGTCTTCATCATGAAAATAAATGCTGTCGCCGTACTTGGCGTGATTCTCCATGCCCGTCCCCGTGCAGCACCAGAACGAATCGAAGGGGGTGTTGTAGGTCTTGGCGGCGTTCATGTTCATGGGGATGAAATAGCACATCATGCCGTCGCCGGGATTCTGGGAGGCGAGAATATGATTGTAGAGCGCGCGTTCGTAATAGTCGGCCTGCTCGACGCCAGCGCTCCATTGAAACAGATGGCGCGTGAGTTTGAGCATATTGTAGGTGTTGCAGGTTTCGGAGGTGCTGGGGCTGAGGCGGTCGTTCAGTTTATCCGGCTGGCCGAAGTGTTCGTGATTGGTGTTGCCGCCGTTGACGTAGGTGTGATGACGCACGACGGCGTTCCAGAAGAAGTCGGCGATGCGGCGGTCCTGCTCATCGCCCGCCAATTCATAACGCCGGGCGACGCCGATGATCTTGGGAATCTGCGTGTTGCCGTGGATGCCGGGAAGGCAGTCGACGCCCTGCGACAGAGGATCCAGGATGGCTTTGTGGTGAAAGCGCCGCGATAGATCGAGATATTTTGTCTCGCCGGTTCGCGCGTACAGCTCGGCCAGGGATTCGTTCATGCCGCCGTGCTCGCAGGCCAGCATGGTCTGAAATTTCTCCTCGTCGAGATTGGAGGTGACGCCGGCGGCCCAGTCGCCGAGGCGCGCGGCGATGACGAGAGCCTTGTCATTGGCGCAATAGCGGTGCGCTTCCAGCAGGCCGGCGAACAGTTTATGCAGGGTATACCAGGGAACCCAGCAGCCGTTCAGATCGAATCCCTTGGAGCGGATCACGCCGGCGGCCACTTCGGCGAAGACCTGCTTGCCGTTGGGAATGGCGGCGACGTAGCCATTGCCGTTTGCG
>JAFGTC010000258.1 GCA_016934335.1 Candidatus Omnitrophota bacterium
ATCCCGTCGAGTCGCGCATCGCCGTCGCGCCCTTTATGTTTCATGAACTGCCGGTTTCCCGGCAGGGTCATGTCGAAGATGAACCGCTCTTCTTCTGGGGGGGCATGTTCTGGCCCTGGCAGGATCGCACCGAGGCGTTCGAGACGCTTCTGAAGACCTTCGAGCGCATTCGGCGCGGGCAATTGGTGATCGTCGGCGTCTCCGACAGGAGCGGCTCGCCCGGCGGCTTGGATTATTCCTACGCCGATCATCCTCATGTAACCTGGCTGGGATCTCTTCCTTTTTCCGAGTATGTTATGGAACTGAAGCGTTCGGCGGTCGCCGTCGATCTCTGCCGCCCGACCGAAGAAAGGCGTTTGTCGTCCGATTTGCGCACCGGTACGGCTCTCTGGTCGGGGGCGCCCTGCATCGTGACGCCCGATTCGCCTTGGGCGGCCTGGATTGAAGAATGCGGCGGAGGATGGATTGTCGAATACGGCGACGCCAAATCTCTCGCGAATCTTGCGGAGGAAATCGCCTTGGAGCGCGTCGATATCGTCGCAAAGAGGCGCGGCGCCAAAGCGATTTCTCAAAGAATTTCCCGGGATGACAACGTCGCGCCCATCATGAAATGGTTACGCAATCCCGCGAAGCGCCAAGCGTCGCCCGACTTCTTTCAGGCGCGCGCTCAAGATCGCGAACGGAGGATTCGCGATATGCAGAAAGAAATCGATCTTTTGCGTCACGAAAAAAACGCGCTCCAACACGATCTCGATTCCATCCGATCCAATCCCTTGTTCCGACTTTACAAGAAAGCCTGTTTCTGGAAATAGATTTCGCCGGTTCGAATTTTTGTTCTTCCATTATAAAAATTCGAACTGACGCGACTCCAGCCGGCGCTTGCTTCTCCTATCCTGGAGGGGGGCTCGAAAACGATTTCCGGATCCAGAGCCGGCTTGCCTCCCATGAGGCGGGCGGGTTGAGCGCGTCGTCTTGGAATTGAATAATAGAGAGTCTCCTGAGAGAATAAAACAACATGATTCGGAAAGGATGGATGATATGAGAATGAAGCAAACTTTATGTCGGGGAATGATGGGATTGATTCTCGTTTCGCTGGCCGGCGTCGCCGCGGCGGAAAATCAGCATTATCCCGTCAACAAGGCGCCGATGGTTCAGACCCACTTCATATCGCTGCCTCTCGGCGCTGTGAAGCCGGCGGGATGGCTGAAGGATCAACTGACCATTCAGGCGAACGGCCTGACCGGACATTTGGACGAGTTCTGGGAATCGGTGTCCAATTCCGCTTGGAAGGGGGGAAGCGGCGATTCCTGGGAGCGAGGTCCGTATTATTTGGACGGCCTGGTTCCCCTGGCCTATTTGCTGGATGACGAACGCCTGTTGGGAAAAGTGAAGACATGGATCGAACCGATTCTAGCCAGCGGGCGGCCCGACGGCTGGTTCGGGCCGGCCCAAAATCAAGATCGCTGGCCGTTGGCCGTAGCGCTCAAAGTGTTGACGCAATACTACGAAGCCTCGCAGGATGAGCGGGCGATGACAATCATCCAAAATTATATTGATTATTTAAACGAAACGCCGCCGAACTGGCCTGACCGTGAATGGCGGGGCGTTCGCGCCATGGAAAATATGGCGACCGCCTACTGGCTCTATCGCCGCACGGGCGACGAAGACGCGCTGAAGGCGGCCGAGACGATCTACACCAGTTGCTTTGATTGGACGCATCATTTCAACTATTTTCCCTTTGACGATGAATGGACTCGCCGCCCCGCAGGCTATGGCCATCCCTGCCATGTTGTGAACCTGGGGATGGCGGTCAAATATCCCGGATTGATATATGAACTGTCCGGTGAAGAACGCCATCGCCTGGGATCGTATTCGGCCATTCAAAATTTGGACAAATATCACGGCCAGGCCGCCGGCCGCTACTCGGGAGACGAACATCTGTCCGGCCGGCATCCCTCGCAGGGAACGGAATTGTGCGGCGTGGTGGAATTCATGTTTTCGCTGGAAAATCTGGTGGAAATTTTCGGCGATTCACTGTTCGCCGATCGCTTGGAAGTCGTGGCTTATAACGCCAAGCCCGGAACCTGCACGCCCGATTATTGGGCCCATCAGTACGATCAGCAGTCCAACCAGGTTTTGTGCACTGTAGATAAGCGGCAATGGAGCACGAACGGCGATTTCTCGAATCTGTACGGCCTCGAACCCAATTACGGCTGCTGCACGGCCAATATGCATCAGGGCTGGCCGAAATTCGTTTCGCACATGTGGATGGCGACGCAGGATAACGGTCTGGCGGCGGTCGCTTACGGCCCTTGCGCCGTCACAGCGATTGTGGGCGGCGGCCGGCAGGTGGAGATTGTCGAAGAGACGGATTATCCCTTCGATGGAACGATCAGGTTGACCGTCAATACAGAAAGCCCCGTCTCGTTCCCCCTGCATATCCGGATTCCCGCCTGGGCGGAAGGCGCTTCCATTCAAGTCGGCGCCCGAATCGAATCTCCACAACAGACAGGCGAGTTTGTCGTGATTTACCGGAACTGGGCGCCGGGAGATCAAGCGATCATCGAACTGCCCATGAATCTGCGAACCGAGACGCGATTTAATGACGCCGCCTCCATCCTTCGCGGGCCGCTGTATTTTTCCCTGAAGATCGGCGAATATTTTAAGCCTTTGCGCCGATATCACGATTCGCTGCCGGTCGTCGATTACGCCGTCTTTCCCACGACGCATTGGAATTATGCGCTGCAGATTGACCGCGAACATCCCGAGCGAGATGTGAAAGTCATGACGACGGAAATCAGCGAAACTCCATTCTCCCACGACGATGCGCCGGTTGTCTTGAAGGTCAAAGGGCGCATGCTGCCCAAATGGACGATGAAGAACAACTCGGCGGATGCGCCGCCCCAAAGCCCCGTCGTCTCCGAACAGCCTTTGACCGATTTGAAATTGATTCCTTACGGGAGCACGCGCCTGCGCATTACGGAGTTTCCCGTCTTGGCCGAATAGTTGGAATACGAGTCGTTGGAATACAAGTAGTTGGTATATTAGGAACATCATTCTTTTTTTGATAGAATGGCCTGTGGGGTCTATCCGCCTCACAGGCCATTTTTTATAATGGCGGCGTGGATTGAATTTGGAGATGCAGCCTGTTCCTGTTTTTTATGGCGGATAAAAAAATCGCTCTTTTGGGATGTGAGCCGATGTCGGAATTTCTCAAGAAGAACAGTTTGATTCTGGAATTGTTCGGATTTTTAATCGCGGCGATTATTTTTAAAAGTTCTTACTCCATCCTGGCTCTCTTGACCATGATGGTGATGTTTCTCTTTTACTCGCTGTTTTACACCGATCCGCCGAAGATCCGTACATTTTTTATGACGGCCGGATTTCTGTTGATTATTTTCAATTTTACTTATGATTTATCGATCTTTATCAGCGCCTACGTCGCCGTCGCCTCCCTGGAATGCCTTCGAATGATCATCGCGGCCGTCATGAAATATCCCTCCGCCATCCAGGATTTGAAATCGCTCACCGAAGAATTGGAGAAGCGAGTGGAGGAGCGCACCGCGGAATTGCAGGAAGCCAATCAGAAACTGCAGATCGCCAATGATCGTCTCAGCGAATTAGACAAAATGAAATCGGCGTTCGTCTCTCAGGCCTCGCACGATTTGCGGACGCCTTTGACTGCCATCAAAGGCAGTTTGGATAATCTAGCGCTGGGCATCGCCGGCGAATTGACGGAAAAACAAACCAGGGTTCTCGAGCGGGCCCGGACTTCAGTGAATCGCTTGACCAGCCTTATCAACGACGTGTTGGATTTGTCTCGCATCGAATCCGGCCGGACGGTGTTGGAAAAATCGAATGTTTCGATGCGCTTGATCGTCGAACAGGCCATTCAGGAGAATAAGCCGGCCGCCGAGCAAAGACGGATCGCTTTGAATGCGGATGACATGCCCGAAGAATTTATAGTCTTTGTCGATGGAGGGAAAATGGAGCGGATCGTCGGCGAATTGATCGGCAACGCCATCAAATATACGCCCGAGGGGGGCGACGTTTCTGTGCGCTTATTCCAGGAAAACAATCAGGTGGTTTGCTGTGTGAAAGATTCGGGCATCGGCATGACCGAGGAAGACTGCCAGCGAATCTGGGAGCGCTTTTACCGTTCGAACGCTTCGAAGCATTTCGCCAAAGGCAGTGGACTGGGCCTCTCCATCGCCAAAGAACTGATCGATTTGCATGGGGGATCCATCGAAGCGCAAAGCGAGGAAGGGAAGGGGACGACCTTAACCCTGCGTCTGCCGCTTCGCTAAGAGAGGCTTCTTGCATCGCAAAGCATTTCGAATGCAAAAAAACATTAAACGAATAGAAGGTTGACTATGAAGATTCCATTTTCTCCATCGGTTTACGAACATGCGGCCAAAATGGTCGGCCGGTCGCCCTGGGACGCCTCGCGCGATCCCGATTTGATGTTCGAGGGGCATAAGCGCGCTTATTTGGAATATCGCCATTCGCCTATTGTCGTGGGCATCGATATTTACAACCTGGAAGCGGAGGCCTACGGTGCTTCCATTCATGTACCGAGCGGCAACGGCATCCCCGCCGTCACCGAACCTTTGTGTGCGGATTTGGATGAAGGCCTGGCTCTTCCGCCCTTCGATCCGCACAAAGACGGCCGGTTGGCCATGGTCATTGAAGTGGGAAGGCGATTGGCGCAGGAACTTCCCGGCGCGGACGTGCGCATCCCCGTAGCCGGCCCTTTCTCGATCGCCTTCAACCTGCGGGGAATCACCAACCTGTGCATGGATGTCGCCGTTCGCCCCGGGGATGTCGCACGCTTTCTCATGCAGTTATCTGAAAATCAAGCGGCGTTTTGCCAGGCGATTGTCGGCGCGGGGCTGGATGCGGCTTTCTTTGAATCGGCGGCCTCTCCGCCGATGCTGGCGCCGCGGCATTTTCGCGAGATCGAGTTGCCCGCCCTGAAGCGAATCATGGAAATCGCCTCCAACATTACGGGGCATGCCGTACCATGCATCATGGGCGGAGACACAATTCGGATCCTCGACGACATCTTATCGACGGGCACGAGTTTCGTCGTGTGCAACGTAGAAACCGATCAAAAAGCCTTCATCGCACGAGCCGGCGAGACTCATCCCCATGTAAAAGTGCGCGTCAACATGGATCCTGGCATCGTGGCATGCAGCGACCCCGACCGAATCTATCGCGAAATCGACCGCATCCTTTCCATAACCCGAGATCATCCCAATTGCTTGATGGGAACGGGCTGCCTGCCCTACGAGACGCCCCCGGAAAATATCCGGCTGATACGCGACTACATCGCCTGATCGGTGAGACGGGCGTTCGTCTTGGTTTGTGGATGACTTGGAACAAGAAGCGCTGGAAATACGAGCCGTTTATTCTCCCTCAAATCGGCGAGACGCTCTGCATAACTTTTTAAAATTTATACATATCCGATTCCATACCATACCAGCGGCGTTGGAAACATTTTGTAAAGCATAGCCGCCAGTTTGGAATCCCCTTCCAGTTTTTCCGATATGATGTCGAGAGTCGGATGCCCAAAGAAAAGCAGCGCCAGTTCGCCGCCGTTGTCAAAGGACGCCTGCTCTTTTCCCAAGGTAAAACGAACGCGCTGCTTCTCCGCGTCTATCTCCAGGCGCGACAACGCTTCCTCGCCGATGCGCTCCGTCAAAAACGCCTGCGCGCGCTCCAAAAACCGCTGCGCATGAATAACCAGCACCGTCCCCTCGAATGCGCGGATCGTCGCAATATGCCGCTTCCAGTGCAGCGGCAGGAGAGTTGCGGACGAGGGAATATACGCCACTCGGTTCGCGCCGTATTTCTTTAACCAGAATGCCGCCGCCGCTTCCAGCGCCCTGGGGCGGCCCGCCCAATCCAACAGCATCAACTCCGAATCCTTTTGATAGACGATCCCGAACCCTGTCAGCTCGTTATCCATGCGCACCGTCCACCATTGAGACGGCTTATCCATGACGTGCTTGCATCGAGACAGCGCCTGCCAGTCTTCTCGGGGAAGCAGATAGCGCGTGGGAAGCGTCTTCCACAATTCAATAACCTCGTCGATGTCTTCGTCTTTCCATTCTGAAATGAAAAAGCCGGGGCTCTCTTGAAGGTCTTCTTTTTCGATCTTCACGACGGGATAGATGCCGCAGTCGACGGCGTGCATGCGGCGGTAGACTCCCAGATCGCCGGAAATCAACATGATGTCCGCGCCCTGTTCGACGCTGCGCTCGACCGCATCCTGCATCAAGATAGACGCATATCCTTTTCCGCGGCCGTCGGGGTGAGTCGCTACCGCGCCGATGCCCGCTTCCCGGGTTGACATGCCGTTCAGACATACCGGCCGAATCGAAGTCGCCACATGCGAGACGATCCTGCCGTTTTCTTTGATGATCCGGACATTCTCGCGATTGCTCCATGCAACGTGGCGTGGATATTCGCGTCCCATGTCTCCGCCTTTCGGGCGGAAGACAAGATTCAAAAGATCGATCAGCTCCGGCAGTTCCTTCTTTTCCACGCAAAGCGGGCCTTCGTAACTGGCCATGGTTTGAGATTCCTTTCTTATTGCATCTCAACTCGCAGAGGCATGCGCTCCTCCTCATGTTGGACATGAATCAGCAATGCCTTCTGCCGGGAAAGATGCTTCCATCCGGCGCTTTTTTCAAAGAGAGAATCTTCGCGGGGCAGCGCCGTGTTTGGTTCGATCCAAACGCCTCGGGGGATTCGCTCCACGGGAGCGATCAGGATTTCCGTTATGCGCCGCTTTTTCGATTCGATGGAAAACCGCAGCGCGCCGTCTTCTTGTGCAGCCTCCGAAAGAGCGGCGTTGGCGCTGATGCGAAGCGCGTCATCCCCCCGCCGACCCGGGAAGACGGTTTGGATATTGAGGCTGTTTCCTTCCAGCGCATGCAGGTTGGTCATGATGTTTTCCGGATTGATCCAGGCGCCGCGGGCGGTGAGAAAATAATCGCCGTAACTGTCGGGAAGCGTTCCGATGTTTTTCCCCGAAACCACCTGCTGGATCATGGCGCTGTTGACGATGCCCTCCGCAATGGTTCGCCAGGGCTGGCTGTCGTCGAATTCCGCTAATTCCTGCAATGCGTAGGAGTATACCAATCCGCACCACTGCACCGGCACGCCCAGCCAGGAATGCGAGAAGAAGGTTGTGCCGAAGATGGGGATGCAGGCGTAGCGCTGCAGCGGTCGCTCCTCAAGGTTCCATAAATAATGGAAAATAATGCCGCTGCGCGCCCAATAAACGGCGCGTTCGAGATACTGGGGATTGCCGGTGATGCGGTAAGCGTCCAGGTTGGCGCGCGCTCCGTGGCCGGAGACCAGGATGTCCGCCGCCGCGATCGGGCATTCCCAGCCTTGCGCTCCGCGCGGCACGGTTCGTTGATTGAATGCGTTCAGCGCTTTCAAACCCGCTTCCGTCGCAGTTGGATCGGCGCTGATGCGCGCCAATCTCATCAAGTACATGGCGTTGGGCGAGATGGTTCCCGAGACGACTTCCCCTTCATCGCCCAGCGTCGCTCGCTCCGGCGACGTGGGATGAAATCCCCAACTCCCATCCGAATTTTGAGATCGGCTCATCCCCTCCGCCCGCTGAATCCAGCCCGGCAGCGTCGATTCTGTCACGCCCCAATAAAACGAAGGCTCAAAATTCATGACGTGGCAGCCGGAAGACGATCCCAAGCCGGCCGGCCCGCTTCGGTTTAGGATGTGTTCGTACACCGACTCTACGCGCTCCTGCACTAAGGTCTGATCCTCTCCGCCTGGATTGAGGAAAGCGTCTATGTCTAACAGCGCCAGCATTCCCCCCGAGGGATAAGCGTTCCAACCTACGCAATGTCCCCAGCCTTGGGCTTCTTCGCTCCAGCAGGAATATAAATACGCCTGGCGGCTCAATTGAATTTCTTCGCCGTATGTGCGGGGCGCCGGCATGGGATCGGGAAGCCGGCCGCCGCCGTACAATTTCAACCAGGCTTCCAGCGCGTCGTTGGGATCGCGGCTCGCGGCGAAATACAGAGTGCAGTCGATTCTCGCGGGATCTCCCGATTTCATGATATATGGATCGAACGCCGTATCGCTGTTCTCCATGGTGAAATCGGGAACATTGGGGACAAACAGGCTGAAGAAATGGTTGTCCTGCCCCTGCCACCGGTTGGGGACGGCGAAGACGGGCGACAATCCATGCCGTCCGCCGGCCCATTCCATGTTTGCCGGCCATAGCAGCGAGGCCATGACTTCGTCATGAACCAGCGACATGAACGGAATGGTGTTTTTGTAAGGATGGGGAGCGTATTGATCGCGAACCGGCGGATGAGCCACCTCATCGCTCGAAGATACGGCGTCCTGATCGAGATATTCGATGCCCGGAAACACCGCCATATCTTTGGCCCGGCCGAAGGATCCTTCGCCAAGGTAAAACTCGGGGCCGGAAAAATGCAGCAGCCGGCCTCCGTCCGATTCCAGTTCATACAAAAATCGAAACGCGCCTTCCAATCCATTCTGTTTCTGAATATGTAAAGTAAAAATCCACAGGCGTCCGTCTTTGTCGCGCCACTCGACCGTGAACGGATCATTCTGGAGTGGATGACGCTTTTCAGGCGTCGGATTCAGGCCTGATTTCCGGTGAAAAATCGGATAAACGCCGGTGGAGCCGTCGTTGTGCCTGACATGCACGGTTCCCAGCCGGGGCATTAAAGCCACAGGTTCAAACTGGCCGCTTTTTTTTACCGAGAAAACAATCGGTCCGTAGCCCAGTTCAGTCCGGCAGAATGTCAGCCGATAATCGCCGCTCTCCAGGATTCCCGCTTCGACGGGCGGATTGATCTGCGCCGCTTGAACGACTGTCTGCATGCGGCCGCCGCCTGAGTTGTACGGCGATTCTTCCACCGGCGCCCATACGCAGGCCGCCGCTTCCGCGCATTCGCCGTCCGCGAGCAGCGTCCACGAAGCGTCCGCCTCCTCTCCTTGGCTGATCGTCAGCGTTTCGCCGGTTTGGTCGATGACTTTGATGTTCTTGGGCAGACCCTCAAGCCGGATCTTCACCGACCCGCTTTGATCTCCCTCATTGCGGAATCGTGCATTCAACTGCATCGTTTTTCCCGCTTCGGCGCAGGGCGTGTCGGGGTGAAAAAAGACCGGCGCGATGATCGGCCCGATGCGGTCGATGATTTGAAAGGATTGCAGGTGAACCCGGGCGCGCGCATCGGATGGATCGAGCCGCAGGCGGACGATCTCCCCCGTCCATTCCGAATGATCGGAGAGGATCATGGCGTACGTATGCAGCTCTCCGTCGACGATAAGAGGAAGTTTATGGCTCTTTCCTTCGGTGAATGTGGGGTCGTCTCGACGCGCCCAGAAGATCTGCAATTGCGATCCGGCTTCCACTTCCATTTGGAAGACAATGGCGGAATACTGCGCCGCGGAAAAATCGACCGCTTTGGAAACGATATAAGGATCGGCGTCGAGGCATCGAAACAGAAAGCCCTCTGCCGTTTCCTTGAAAGACGAAACGTCATGCGTCGGCTGCCAGTCCGCCGCCCGATTCAAATCCATCAGGATCTCAACCGCCGAGGCCTTGAGATGCAATCCCAAAATCAAAAATACTGCCAGACATCCACAAAAATAGCGCTTCATTGTTGTCTCCCAAGTCGTCTGAATTTCCAACGCCGTTATCGATTTCGATTTAATCCATGACGATTATTTTTTTGACTCATTACGCCCATTACTTTGTCAAAAATGAAAGGATTGGTCAAGGAATCTTTCCCCTCCGGACAGCGATTCAATAGAAAAAGACGCCGTGCTTCGGGGCGGAAAGAATTGGGATTGGGAAAAGAGATGGGGTCTGGAGGCAAGTTATCTGGATAATATCTCAAGACAAGAAAAGGGCGAGATCCGAAGATCCCGCCCTTTGAAAATCAAGCGTAAACTTGAAGGGAAATTACAGACCCAACAAGCTCAGGTCGGCTGCGCCGGCAGGCTCATCGACGATGCGAA